>CAZUCM010000052.1:0-12197 GCA_964619235.1 uncultured Terriglobales bacterium | reverse complement strand
GACCGCGCCTGTGCCCAGGCCGCTCAGTGGGATACTGTGCGGACTGCCGGCTGCGTTATCCGTAACCGAGAGAGCCGCACTCTTGCTGCCCGGCGCCGGAGGCACGAAGGCAACCGTAATGGTGCAATTGGCGCCGGGATTCAGCGACTTCGCGCAAGCATTGCTCTGGCTGAACGAGGTTGGATTGACTCCCGTGATGGCGACGGCGGAAATCGAGAGTGCCGCCGTTCCAGTATTACTGAGGGTCACGGTCTGAGTTGCAGGGGTGGCTCCCACCGCCTGGCTGGCGAAGGTGAGGCTGCCGGGCGCCATACCCACCGCCGGTACGTTGATGCCGGTTCCGTTCAGGCCCACAGTATGCGGGCTGCCGGGAGCGTTATCGGTGATCACCAGCAAAGCGACGTCAGAGCCCGCGGCGGCGGGCGAAAATTTGATGTTAATGGAACACTGCGCGCTGGCGTTCAGGGTG
Organism: uncultured Terriglobales bacterium; assembly: GCA_964619235.1. Taxonomy (GTDB): domain Bacteria; phylum Acidobacteriota; class Terriglobia; order Terriglobales; family Acidobacteriaceae; genus CAZUCM01. The sequence continues at coordinate 11,728 of CAZUCM010000052.1, read as the reverse complement.
CTGCCGCAGGTACTGGTTTTGGCAAACGAAGCGGTGCCCGTACCGTTGATTGAGATACTGGCGAGGGCGAGCGGGGTGTTGCCTTCGTTGGTCAGAATGACGGTATGTGCGGAGCTGGTGGAGTTTACGGCCTCGTTGCCAAAGGCCATGCTGGTTGCATTCAGAACCGCAACCGGCCCGGTCCCGGTGCCGGTCAAGGCGATCGACTGGGGGCTGTTGACGGCGTTATCCGTGATCGTAAGGGCCGCAATCTTGGCATCTATCGCTGTCGGTTGAAAGGCGACGGTGATGCTGCAATTGGCGCCGGCGTTCAGGGTGCTGCCGCAGGTAGTGGCCTTCATGGCGAACTGGCTCGCATTGTTGCCGGTGAAGTTGATTCCGGTGATGCCAATGGAAAACGCGCTGGTGTTGGTCAGGGTGACGCTCTGCGACGAGCCGGATACGCCGAGAGCCTGTGACCCAAAATTAATGCTCGCCGGTGACAGGCTGATCGTGCGCTGCAGGCCGGTGCCACCCAGAAAGACGCTTTGCGGGCTATTGCCGGCGTTGCTGATTACGGTCAAAGGCGCGGAAAGGACGCCCGCCGCCGCCGGACGGAAGGCGACGGTTATCGTGCATTGCACCCCGGCGTTGACGACATTTCCGCAGGTATTGCTTTGCAGGAAGGAACTGGCGCCGCTGCCGGTGGCTTCAATACTCGTAATGCTCATTGGCACCGAGCCGGTATTCGACAGTGTGACCGGTTGGGCGGCACTCAACACGCCTACGAGCTCCGAACCGAAGCTCAGGCTGTTGGGAGACAGGGCCATCGTGGGGCGCACTCCCGTGCCGCTCAGGCTGACACTTTGCGGACTGCCGGTGGCGTTATCCGTCAAGGTCAAGGCTGCGCTCTCGTTGCCGGTGGCCGAGGGGAGGAATGTGACCGAAATCGTGCACTCCACTCCCGGGCTTATGGTGCTTCCACAGTTATTGGACAACTTGAAGTTATTGGCGTTGACGCCACTGGTGATCGTGCTCACGATGCTGGCAGGCACCGAGCTGGTGTTGTTGACGGTAACCGATTGGGCGTTGCTGGGAAGTCCCACGGATTGTGAGCCAAAGCTCAGGCTTGCCGGAGAAATCGTCAGCGTCGGCCGCAGGCCGGCGCCACTCAGACTGATGCTGTGCGGGCTGCCGGGCGCGTTATCGTTTATGGTTACCGCGGCGGCGAACGTTTGACTGGCTGTGGGCGTGAAGGTCAAAGAAATAAGGCAGTACGCCCCCGGATTCAAGCTGCTGGCGCAGTTGGTGGTCTTGGTAAACACCGCCACGTTGGCGCCGGTAAGGGCAATGCCGCTGATGCTAAGCGCGATGTTTCCGGTGTTCGTGAGCGTTACCGTCCGAGGGGCACTGGCAGCGCCCACCATCTGGCTGGCGAAGACGATATTGGATGTGCTGAACGATATTTGCGATCCCAGGCCGGTGCCCATCAAGGAAACGGACTGGGGACTGGCCGGGCCATTGTCTGTAATCTCCAGCGCAGCCGAGATCGTCCCCAAAGCGGCGGGCGTGAAGCTTATGTTAATCGCGCAACTGGCGCCCGCACTCAAGCTGCTGCCGCAATTATTGGTCTGCTGGAACGAACTGGCGCCCGTGCCGCCAATCGCGATGTTGGTAATGGTCAAGGGGGCGTTTCCCGTGTTGATCAGCGTCAAGGTTCGCGCGGCGCTGCCGGTGCCGAGAGTCTGGGTGCCCCAAAGCTCGCTCACCGGGCTGAAGAAGACATTGGGGCCATTTCCGGCTCCCCACTCTTTCACCAGGTTGCCGGCATTTACCGATCCCAGGCCGGTAGCCAGATCGTAGCCCACGGTGGCCGGGTAACTGTTGGTAGTGCCGTAGCCGGACCCGCCCGGAACCGAGTTATTGCCGATGGTCACGTCGTTGAAGATACAGGTCACCGCCGGGGCACTGGCGCCGGTGGAGGCTTCACAATTCGCGAAGTTCTCGGCTGCCGCCATTTGATACAGAATGGGATTGACGACTCCCAGCCGTGCTCCGGTCCGCTGCCTGACCAACGCCAGGATTCCGGCAAAGGTAGGCGTTGCCGCCGAGGTTCCGCCGATGCCGGTGAAGCCCGGAACTCCGTTGGCGCAGCCGCCGTGGATGCAGATCAAGTAGGGAAGCATGGCGGACGAGGCGGTGAGCGACACGTCCGGGATATCGCGGGCGTTGTCGTTGGGAATGCCGGTCACCCCAGCCTGCCAGGATGGTTTGCCGAAGTATTGGCTGGCGCCGCCGTCGCCGGCGGCGATGTTGGGCTGCCGTCCGCTGCAGTTGGACGAAGAAGCGGTGCAGCTCTGGTTCCAGACGTTTTCCGGAATATACTTCAGCATCGACACGTAGTAGGGGCCAAGATCGCTCTCCGACCAATAGGGGCCGTTGCCCGCATCGGGGTTGAACTCGGTTCCTCCGACCGCGGTTACATAAGGAGACGAGGCCAGAACATTCACCGAGAGTGGACCGGTGGCGACCGTCTCGGTACCATCGTTGTCGCATCCCGAGGAGCCGGAGTCTCCGGTGGCAACCACGTAACTGATGCCCTCGCCGGATGCCTGCTCCGCCAGCCCCGAAAGATAGTCGGCGTAGACCTTGGTTACGTCTGCCTCGCATGTGCCAAAGCTCTCGGTCATCACATCGGCCAGGTTGTTATTGATGATGTACTGTTCCGAAAGAAGGGTCCCGTCGGCTGTGGGGGTGGTGGCAGAGACCACTAACTTGATATTGGCCCCGGGCGCCATAGCCCCCGCCCATGAGGCATCCAATACGGCTTCCTCTTCTTCGGCGCCGCCCAGGTCGCCCGGATTCGTTCCGTTCACGATGACCTGCACGGTCCCGCCGGAAAGGCCAAAGATACTGCGGAAATCGGTTACATCCTGCGCATTGATATTGGAACGCGCCACCACGCCGATGGTCGCACCGCTGCCCGAAAGGCCCATCTGCAGAGCCGCTGTCGCGTTGTAGATGACTCGCATATCAGCCGGCCCAAGCGCCTGGTAGTACCACCCAATGCTGTAAGCAGGCTCAGGACGGTTGGCGCTCGCCAGCGGGGTGGTGCGGCTCAGTTCGTGCTGAGGCCGGGCAAAGAAGCCGTCCAGGTTCACCACTCCGGACACCACCGGGCCCAGTGCCGCGGGAATCCGTGGATTGCCGGCGTTTGCCCAGTGCTCCTGCCCGTTCACCAGATACTTGTGCATGGAAGTATGGAAAGCTTCCCGCACCTGCCCTGCCGTGCCGGAGAATTCAATGGCGCCTTTGCCCGCATGCACCGCGTCCACGGCGAATCCATGGGATTGCAGCCATCCGGTCAACTGGGCGATGTCGGCATCCGCCGGCCCGAAACGCTCGCCAAATTGCTCAGGAGTCAGCCACTGGTGGAAATTAGCCGAGCCCGGCGTTTGTTGATCTTGCAATAACTGGTCGAGATCCGACTGCTGCTCCGGCGAGCGCCTGAGCGTCAGGAATATATGACTGAGCGGTAGACTATCCGGCGCCGCGCCTGCATCAAACTGCGAACGCGCCAGGCGGTGCGTGTTGCCCGCAAGAGTCAGGAGCTGGGTTTCGTCAATGGCTTGGCTGATGCGTGAACCAACCGGTTCCCCGCGCAGTTGGGCAAAGCCGGAAAGCGTGCCGAAGGCGATCAGAATACCGGCTGTAACGGTTACAATCGCGCGGGTCTTTCGCATGACTCCTCCACTCCCAGTTGCGTTTCACCGCAAACTCACGCGTCGAGTCGGCGATCCCAGTTCGGGGATAAGGCGGCCCCGAGCTGACCGGCAACTGCACATACTCTTGTTATGTCTAGCCCATCGGCACGAAAGTACTACTACTTGAGGAGTTTTCGGCCTTCCTTGGGTTACCGCCGGATGTGTCCGGAATAATTCGCCGTTGACAAAGAAATCCGCAACTCTATTCCCGTCCGGTGTTTATAAGAATGTGCGAAGAATGTAGGGAAGCCAATCCAAGGCGTGTTCCTTACCCCGAGTATGGAGGAACGAAAATGCGATTTTTGTCGAAAGTGGAACTTTTTTGTATCACAGCGATGGTTTTGACCGTTCCCTTGGCCTTTGGCCAGGATTCGGCTGCGGCGCCAGATCAGCCGGCTGAGAAGAATGCGCCGGCCATGCACCAACACACGCAATGGCAAAGGGCGGACCGCGGCCGCCAGGATTTTGGCGATGGCCGCTGGGGCCGGGGACCCGCCGCCATGAGCATGCACCGGCGTGCTCATCGCGAGGCCATGTTGTCGCACCTGGTGAACAACCCGGAAATTCGTAAGCGGCTGGGCATTACCGACGAACAGGCGGCCAAGATTCGGACGCAATCCTCGGACTTTCTGAAAGCGGAGATTCGCAATCGGGCCGATTTGCAGATCAAGCAGGTGGAATTGCACGATCTTATGGCGGCTGACAAGCCCGACCGGGCCGCAATCGACGCCAAACTGCAGGAGATCAGTTCCGTCCGCCTGGCTGCGGAGAAGGCCGCGATTGGCTACCGCCTGGACATGCGAGAGGTGCTAACCGCCGAACAGCGCGAAAAGATTCAGCATCTGCGCGAGGAATTTCGCCACGGCGGCCCCGGGCGCCCCGGGCTCCATCGTCCCCAAGGCGCTCCACATGCGCCGGAAGCGCAGGGATGATTGCAGAGCACAGGTTGAATGAATCAAGAGCAACACCAAGGCCGAATCCCGGAATGCCGGGATTCGGCCTTGGTGTTTGCAATGTGAAACCGGAAACCAGCAACATGAAACGTTCTTTTCCCCCTCCCGTACTACGACCTTGGTAACTGGCGGGTAAAAAGCCGCGAACAATACGCATTACTACCACAGGATCTTGTGGTGACTGCGTATTCTTGCCACAGCATCTTCCGGGTTGCACTACCGTACATGTCCTATAGGACACCCCCCGTAGCACCAAAAAACAGGGAAGACTTCCGGAGATACCTTGAACCCGCCGAGGTTACCCTGTTATAACCGCATCGCTTGCTAGTTTCCCCCCGAGACTCGCGGAACGCCCCAAGGAGCGGTTTCGCGTTGCGAGACCCGCGCCCCGGGCGCGGCCGGTTCGGAAGTATTAGCGGTTGATTCCAGGTTTGAGGCAGAGAGTATGACGGAATCACGAGAAGTCATGAACATCAAGGAGGCCTCGGACTATTTGGGAGTGAGTCCCGACACACTTTACAAATACGTTTATGAGGAAAGGATTCCCGCGTTCAAGCTGGGGAATCGCTGGAAGTTCAAGAAATCCAAGCTCGATCAATGGATGGAAGAGAAGAGCACCGTACGTGACGAACGGAGCAAGAAGAAACCTAAGCCCGCGCATTTCCTGGCCGGGGGACGATAGAGGCGAACCATGTTCGGAATTGGCGAGAATAAACCCATAGTCGGACTCGATATCGGCTCCAGCACCATCAAGGCGGTTGAGCTGAAGCGTTCGCGCGGCGCCATTGAACTGGCGCATCTGGGCATCGAACCCCTGTCGACTGACGTTGTCGTGGACTCGATGATCATGGACAGCCCCAGTGTGTCGAGTGCGATCGCCAAGATTTTTTCGGAAAACGGCATTAAAGGGCGCGCCGTCGCCACCTCCGTCAGCGGCCATTCGGTGATCGTGAAGCGGATCACCGTACCCAACATGACCGAACAGGAATTGGCGGATCGCATTGAAATGGAAGCGGCGCAGAATATTCCTTTCGATATCAACGACGTCAGCATCGACTATCAGGTGCTTTCGGAAGATATGGATGCGCCGCAGATGGAAGTGTTGCTGGTCGCGGTGAAGAAGGACAAGATCCTCAACTATACCAACGTGCTCTCGATGGCCGGCAAGACCCCGGAAGTTGTGGATATCGATGTCTTCGCGCTGCAGAACTGTTACGAATACAACTATCAGCCGGCTCCCGGGGCCACGGTCGCTTTGCTGAATCTGGGCGCGAGCGTGATGAATATCAATATCGTCAAGGGCAATATGCCGCTGTTCACCCGCGACGTCAGCGTGGGCGGACACCAATATACCGACTCCCTGCAAAAGGAACTCGATCTGAGTTTCGAGGATGCCGAAGGCTTCAAGCTGGGCCAGAAGGTCGGAACCGTAAGCGAAGACGCCAAAGCTCCCATCTTGCAGCAGGTAACCGAACTGATCGTCCTGGAAATTCAGAAGACCTTTGATTTCTTCCGCGCCACTTCGGCCGGCGAACACATTGAAAAGCTCTATCTGGCCGGTGGTTCGGCCCCGGTTCCGGGTCTGATGGAGGCCTTGCGCCGCGAGTTCTCGCTGCCGATTGAACTGCTCAATCCGTTTCAGAGGATTGAATATCCCGAAGGGACGCCTGCCGCTGCGCTGATTGAACAGAATCCCGGCCAGATGGCAGTCGCCGTGGGCTTGGCCCTAAGGAGCTTTGCAGACTTATGATCCGGATTAATCTTTATCAGGGCGGGCAAAAGTCGAAGCGCGGGCGTGGGCGGCCGGCCCCGCCTCCGATTACCATCACCCCCACCATGGAGCGTCTGGCGATGTTTCTGGTGGTCACCGTGGCCATCCTGATTGTCGGCGGCGGATGCTTCTACATGTACATGAAGGTTCAACGGGAAACCCGCGACATCCAGGACAAGTTGCAGAAGGCGGATTTTGATTACAACCGGTTGAGCCAGGTCAAGGTGCGCTATCAGGAGCGCGAGAAGCAGAAAGAGATTTACAAGAAGCGGGTGGAAGTCATTGACCAGTTGCGCAACAGCCAATCCGGCCCCGTGGCCTTGATGGATGCTTTGGGCGACGCCGTCGATCACAGCGACGAAGTCTGGCTCAAGAGCATGAACGATGACGGCACGCAAATCACGCTCAAGGGAGTGGCTTTGAGTATTCATGGCGTGGCCGACCTAATGCGCAACCTGCAGGACACCGGATTCTTCAAGACCGTCGACATCAAGTCTTCCTACCAGCAGGAAAGCGCGAAAGATATGCAAGCTTTCGATTTTGAGATCAGCTGCCAGAAACAGTCGGGCAGCCAACCGGCGCCACAGCCGAAGAAGACGTAAGCGGGGCGAACCATGGCCAATATGAATGACATACCGAAGCCGCTGCAGATTCTGGGAATCCTGGGGATTGCCGTTGTTTTGCTGGCCGGTGCTTATCTCGGCTTCTACAAGCCGCGGGACCGCCAGAACGAGCAGGACCGCGAAAAGCTGCAAGCTCGGCTGGTGGAGGTCAACGATCTACGCCGCTTCGAGAACAATCTGCCCGAATTGAATCGTCAGATTGAAAACTTGAAGGACCAGCTCGACATCGAGAGCCATATTGTTCCCAGTGATCAGGAAGCCGACCAGTTTATGCACCTGATGCAAAACACCGCTCAGGCCGCCGGCATCGAGATCCGCCGCTGGACGGCCAAGCCGACCACGGCCAAGGAGTATTACACCGAGGTTCCCTTCGACCTGGAACTGGATGGACCGTATTACTCAGTGCTGAATTTCTTTGATCGGGTCGCCAAGCTGGAGCGCATCATCAGCGTCTCCAATTTGCAGCTGGGCGCCACCAAGGGCGAGGGCAAGCTGGGACACGGCTATGAATATGCTCCCCAGGAGTCGGTGGTCGCCACTTGTACGGCGACGACGTTTTTCTCGCATGACTCCCAGTTGACGCAGACCCCGGCAAAAGGAAAGTGAGGACACGATGAAGCGAAGGAACATTTTGATCACCGGGTTCGCGAGCGTCGTGGCGTTGTCCGGCTGGGCGATGGCGCGAGTGCAGATTCACGCGGTGCAGAGCACCCGGCAGCCGGCAGTGCGCCGGATCAACAACCGTCCCATGGCCCCTACGCCAAACAATGCCAACGTTCCCCCCGCACCGACGCCAACGCCCGATGCCGGAAATAACGCGACGGCGCCGAATGCGTCCCCTGCCGAAACCCCAAGCAAGTATTCGGCAACCGGGAAGCGGGATCCGTTCCGCAGCGTGATTCAATCGCATGAGGTCACCGGCTCCGATTGCGGCGCCGGGAAGAAATGTCTGGTCGCCAATCTGGTGATTCTGAAAGGCGTAGTCAAGGGACCGGATGGGATGCTGGCGGTGGTGGAAAACCAACACCACAAATCGTATTTTTTGCGCGAGAAAGACCCGATTTTCAATGGACAGGTACTGCGCATCACCTCTGATTCCATTGTTTTCCGGGAAAAAGCCGTCGATAAGACGGGTCACGAAACGACGCACGAAGTCGTGAAGCGTATCGCCGGCGGCAAGCCGGCAGCATAGAGAAAAGAAGTTGGTGGTCAGGAGCGGGAAGGTCGAAGTTGGTTGTGCTTATGATTCCAGCTGCGGACGGGTTCTTCGAACTCCTGATTTCTGAATTTTGGATTTTGAATGGGGCTGAGTGTCATGCGTGAGGAGATATAAAATGAGGCCGAAGCAACTGCTGGTTTTGATTTTGTCGCTAGGATTTTTCAGCGCTGCCGGACAAGCGTCCGCGCCGCAGTTGTCCCAGGATTCTGCTCCTGCCTCGGGCATACCTGCTGCTAAGTCTGCTCCCCGGCCAGCCGCCGATTCTTCCGCCGGCGCTCCGGTGGAAGTGCGGAACGTCGCGGTGGTGCAGGGAACCAAGGGAAACTTTACCTCGGTTGAAGTTACCGCCAATGGTCCCATCCAGACTCGCACCATGAAGCTCAAGTCGCCCGACCGGATCGTCATCGATTTGATGAATTCAGTGCCGGCGGAGCGTCCGAAGACGGTGGCGGTGAACGCGAAGGGGATTATCGCCGTACGCATGGGGCGTTTTCAGGCTGACCCGCCGATTACCCGCCTGGTGGTGGACCTGAGCGAGGCTTGCGTGTTTGATGTGGCCAATCGCGGGAATAAACTGCTGATTGAAATCTGGCCGGCGGCCAGCGGCGCGCCTGCGCCAAGCCCGGCGGCGGCTGTGCCATCGCCCGTGGTGGCGGCTGCCTACGTTCCCAGCAAGCTTCCTGAGCAGCCTGCCTCCGAATCGCCCGCCGCGGCGGACGCGACGCCGCAAAAGACCGAGCCCGCCAGCACGGCTGCCGAGGTTGCTCCGGCGACGCCCAAGCCGGGCGCAGACGGATCCTCCCAGGCGGCCCCGGCAGAGACAGCTCAGCCGGCGAAGAATAATCCGCCTGCGGCTCAAACTCCGCCTCCCAATGAGACTCCGGCTCCGGTTCAGACTCCGGCCCCGGCTCCGGCCAAGGCGCTGGTGCTGGTGACGCCGACCGAGCAGGTTCCGGAGGCCAAAGCCGTAAGTGCGGCGCCGGACGCCGGCGCTGCTCCGGCAAAAGATTTCGTAGTGTTGCAGCCCAAGGTTCAGGAACATGTTTCCGAGAAAACTCCGGAACCGGCGGCGACACAATTGGTGGCGGTGAACAGCGCGCCGGCAGATGCCGTGCCCGCCCCCGCCCCGCAGATTCCCGCGGCGGAAGCGACGAAGCCCAATCCGCCGGCATCCCAGTCCGGAGTAAACTTTGCGGCCGAGCAGCGGCGGCAGGCTTCCGGCACGGCGCCGGCTCCGCGCTACACCGGCGAGCCGATTTCGGTAAACCTGAAGGACGTTGATCTGAAGGATTTCTTCCGGCTGATTCATGAAATCAGCGGACTCAACATCGTGCTCGATCCCAATGTCAACGGTTCGCTTACCCTGGTGCTGGATGATGTGCCGTGGGATCAGGCGCTCGATATCGTACTGAAGAACAATAACCTCGACCGGCAACTGGACGGCAATGTGCTCCGTATTGCCACGGTCGATACCATGCGGATGGAAGCCGAGTCTCATCGCAAACAGATGGAAGCCCAGATTGCGGCGCAGGATAAGATAACGGCGACGCGTTTTCTCAGCTATGCGCACGCGAAAGACGTGATGCCTACCATCAAGCGGGTGCTCTCGACGCGCGGCGATATTGTGGCCGACGAGCGCACCAACGGCTTGATTATCACCGACGTTCCGTCGGTAATTCCGGAAGTCGACAAGCTGCTGGCGCAACTTGATCGCAAGACGCAGGAAGTGGAGATTGAAGCGCGGGTGATTGCCGCCACGCGTTCCTTTGCCCGCGATATCGGCACGCAGTTGGGAATGGGCTGGGGCAATAATGCCACGGCCGTGGGCGGCAGCAATGCGGTGGGCACCAGTCCGAATCAGGTCGGATACTTCGTTGCTCCTCCGTATTTCACCTCTCCGATCGTTACCAGCGCGTCCGGCACCTCGGCGACCTCCGCCGCGATTCCGTTGTTCTCGAACTTCCAGGCCAATGCGCCGACCAGCGGTTTGTCGCTGCTGAATATCGGTAGCGCCTACCGTATCGATTCGGTGCTGACGGCGGCCGAAAGCCGCGGTCTGCTGAAGGTCCTGTCCCGGCCGCGCGTGATCACGCAAAACAATGTGCAGGCCGTCATCAAGCAAGGGCAGCGCGTACCGATTACCACCCAGTCCCAGTTGAGCGGTCCTCCCACCGTCAGCTATACCGATGCGGTGTTGCGTTTGACCGTAACTCCACAGATTACCGTGGAGGGAACGATCTTCCTGAATGTCGATATCGAAAACACGACGCCGGATTACTCGAATGAAATCCAGGGCAATCCCGTCTTCCTGACACAGCAGGCGACCACCCAGGTGCTGGTCACCAATGGCGGCACGGTGGTGATCGGCGGCGTATTGCAGACCTCGAATTCATTCAATGTCCAGCAGGTGCCTTTCTTGGGCTCGATCCCGATGCTGGGTAATCTGTTTAAGCGCCGGGCTGTGAATACCAGCACGCAAGAGCTGATTTTCTTCATTACGCCGCGCATTCTTGAAACCTAGACTCCTCATCGTGCCTCAATTCAGGCCTTCGCTTCGGCGAAGGCCTTTTTTGCTGGGCCGTCAGCTTTCCGCCGGAAAACCCGCCGGCGATTTCCTTTGGTCTCTTTCTGGAGGAACGCGGAAGGATGATAGCGGACTGCTCTCGTGATACATTTCAAAGGTCAGCCCTTTACCTTCCGCAGGGAGCAAGGTTCCGGCCTGCTGGCTGTCAGCTGAAAGCTGATAGCTGAAAGCTTGTTTTGCTATGAACTACCGTCTCCGTCAGCAGAAATTGATGTGCGCACTGGGTGAGAACCACCTCGACGCCCTGGTGATCACGCACGGCGCCAATATTCGCTATCTGTGCGGATTCACCGGCAGCGCCGGGGTGCTGGTGGCGAAATCGCGGCGCTGGGTGCTGTATACCGACGGGCGCTACCGGGATCAGGCGAAGGAACAGGTGCAGGGCGCGAGCGTGGTGATCTCCAAAGGTGCCGCTTTGGTCGCGGCTGCCGCCAGCCTGGCCCGTTGCCGGCGAGTGCCGATCGGGATTGAGGCCGATCATCTGACGGTTGCGGCGCGCTCAGCCATCGCCGGATTGTTTTCCCGGCGTGCTGCCTTGTGCGAGACCAGCGGAATCGTCGAACGGTTACGCGCGATCAAGGAGCCGGAGGAGATCCGGCGTATTCGCAACGCCGTTGCGGCGGGATCGAATTTATTCCGGACGGCCGTCAAAGCGATTCGGCCGGGCCGAAGCGAAATTGCGGTAGCGGCGGAAATTGAGTACGCCGCCCGCCGGGCTGGGGCCGAAAGGATGTCTTTCGATACCATTGTTGCTGCCGGGCCGCGCTCGGCCTTGCCGCACGGGCTCGCCTCCGCCGCCGCCATTCCGCGTAATGGGTTCGTGGTTATGGATTTC
>CAZUCM010000051.1:0-12284 GCA_964619235.1 uncultured Terriglobales bacterium | reverse complement strand
GGATGGTATCCATCATGCCCGGCATGGAGAACTTGGCGCCGGAGCGGACGCTGACGAGCAACGGATTGTCGCCCTTGCCCAGCTTCTGACCTTGCAATTCTTCAAGGCGGCGCAACGCCTCTTCCATCGCGGAATTTACAACCGCCGAAGTCTTGCCGCTGCGCATGAACTCGCGACAGGCCTCGGTTTGAATGGTAAAGCCCGGGGGAACGGGTAGCCCGGCATTCGTCATTTCGGCCAGGCCGGCGCCTTTGCCGCCCAGCACATCCTTAAGCTTGCCATTTCCATCGGCGTGTCCACCACCGAAGGAATAGACGTATTTGACACCTGTTTGTGGAGCTGTGACCATCGTGACCTCTCTGTCCTTTGTAGGATTCCGGAATAAAAACTCTGGTTTTCTCATCGACCCGGCAACGCCTTCCGCCGAATCACTTCGTGGTGACGATCTCGCTGAAATCCGCAATCGTCGAAAAATCGTTCACTAAGGTTTGCAGAAGTGCCAAGCGGCGTCCGCGCACCTTCTCATCGTCCACCATGACCATGACCTTGTCAAAGAATGCGTCCACGACCGGACGCAGCTTGGAAACCTCGGCCAGGGCCGCCGCATACTGGTGGCTCTTCGCCAGCCCGGCGACAGTTTTCGCCGACGCAGCCGCCTGGATTGCCAGGTCGCGCTCCGCCGGTTCGCCTTCCGCCAGCTTTTCCGCCGGCAAGGCATCCGCCGGCTTCCACTTCCCGGCCTCAGTGGCCTGGCGGAGGATGTTCTTCATGCGCTTGAAGGAGGTCGAAATCGCTTCGAAGTCCTCCGAAGGCCGGACTTCCGCCACCGCCCGGGCACGCGCCACCGCCTCCACCACATCGTCGGCGCCGGCCGCCAGTACCGCATTGACAACGTCATAGGCGAAGCCGAGCGCGTCGCGAAGGTAGAACTCAAGCCGCTCCCGCAGGAATTTTTCCACGGCGGCGGCAAAATCAAAATCAGCCGCAAACTTACGGGAAGCTTCCGATCCGGCGTAGCCTTTTTGGGCCTCGGCGAACAATGCCGCCAGGCTCACCGGCAGCCGGTGCTCCGCAATCGTCTTCACAATGCCGTTGGCCTGACGCCGCAGGGCGAAGGGATCTTTGGATCCGCTGGGCTGAAGGCCAAGCGCAAACATGCCGGCAATAGAATCGGCTTTATCGGCGATTGCGACCACTGCGCCTTCCAGCGTGCACGGCGAAGCATCTTCCATCGACTCCGGTTTGTACTGGCAATAAACGGCATCGGCCACCGCCGGTCCGAGCCCTTGCGCCCGGGCATATAAGCCGCCGACGATGCCCTGCAGTTCCGTAAACTCCTTTACCAGTTCCGCAGTCAGATCGGTCTTGGCCAGCAGCGCGGCATCATTCACGGCAGCCAGACTCACGGCGCGTCCGGCGGCCTCCATCCAGCCAGCAATGACGCCGGTCAGCCGCACCATACGCTTCGCCTTGTCGTAGTAATTGCCCAGATCTTTCTGGAAGGTGACGCTCTTGAGCATCTCGACGCGCTGTTTCAGAGGAATCTTCTGGTCCGTGTCCCAGAAAAAACGGGCATCGCGGAAGCGCGCACGCAAAACGCGCTCGTTGCCGTGACGAATCAATCCGTCGGGATCGCTTTCCGTATTCAGGACCGCCAGAAAATACGGCGCCAGTTTTCCGTTCGCGTCTTCCACCGCGAAGTACTTCTGGTGGTCGCGCATAACGGTGACCAGCACTTCTTCCGGCAAGGTAAGGAATTCAGGTTCGAAGCTGCCCAGAATGACGGAAGGAAATTCGGTGAGATTCACGACCGTGCTCAAAAGCTCTTTGTCTTCCCGCCAGCGCGCCCCGGGAACCTCGCGGGTGGCGGCATCAAGCGCTTTGCGGATGACGTGCTCGCGTTCCGGCTGCATCAGGACGCGCGCCTGCGCCATCGCCTCGCTGTAGCGATCGGCCCGATCGATGTACACCGGGCCGCCGGACAGCTGCCGGTGGCCGCGCGACTCCGCGGCGGCGACGATGCCTTCAAATTCCAGCGGCACGATCTCGCCATCCAGCAGCGCCACCAGCCAGCGCACCGGACGGATAAATCGCTCGCTCTTGATCCGCCAGTACATCGCCTTCGGCCAGTAAATGCCCGCCAGTTCTCGAGGCAGCACTTCGGCCAGTATCTCGGCGGCTCCCCGGCCCGCACGCACGGCCTTGGCTACCAGATACTCCCCTTTGGGAGTGGTTACCGTCTTCAGCTCCGAAGCGGCGACTCCGGCTTTTTTGGCAAAAGCTTCGATCGCCTTGGGATTCTTCGCCGCCACGCTGGCGGCGGGGCCAAGCATCTCCTCTTCCAGGTCAAGCTGCGTGCGCCGTATGCCTCGGGCCAGAATCGCCAGCCGGCGGGGAGTGGAAAGCGGGGTCACATCGGCTGTGTCCACCAGCCGCTCGCGCACCAGCACGTCGCTCACTCGCTGGGTCAACTCCGCCTGCGCCGCATCAATCATGCGCGCCGGAATTTCTTCGGTTCCGATTTCCAGTAGAAAATCAGGCATTCTTCATCACCATGCGATCGCCCCTGCGGGACTTTCGAGAATCCAGAATTGGGAAGCCGGGAGTTCTAACTCCTGACTCCCACTGCTTCAGCGACTTCCTTTGCTTCCGTATGACTCTGCTGATCGACCCAGGCTTTGGCTACACCTACGGCCAGCTGGCGAATACGGGCAATCACGCCTACGCGCTCCGTAACACTGATCGCTCCACGCGCGTCAAGGATGTTAAACAGGTTTGAACAGTTCAAGCACAGTTCGTATGCCCCCAAAAGGGGAAAGCGCTTTTTCTCCGCCAGGATGGCCGTCCGGGAAGCGCCCTTGGCTTCCGGCTTCTCGCCGCCAATGCGGTTGTACCTGTCGATGAGCGTCTGGCATTCCGACTCGTACAGTTCGAGATGCTTCCACGCTTTTTCAACGTCGGCGGCCTCGAAGTTGTACACCGAAACCTGCAGCTCTTCGGTGAGCCGCACATCTCCGTAGGTCACCGGCTTGCCGGTCGCCAGATCGTGGGCCCATACGATTTCGTAAATTGAATTCACGTCCTGCAGGAAGGCGGCAATACGCTCCATGCCGTAGGTCAGTTCCGCGGCAATCGGGTCCAGGTCCACACCGCCGCATTGCTGGAAGTAAGTGAATTGCGTGATCTCAAGCCCGTCGAGCATCACTTGCCAGCCGATGCCCCAGGCGCCCAGCGTCGGAGACTCCCAGTTGTCTTCCTCGAACTTGATATCGTGCTTGCGCAGGTCAATCCCGATGGCGGCAAGCGATTCCAGATAGAGCTCCTGAATATTGTTCGGCGGGGGTTTCAGGATCACCTGCATTTGCGTGTGCTTGTACAGGCGATTGGGATTCTCGCCATAACGGCCGTCGGCCGGACGTCGGGACGGTTGGATGTAGGCCACGTGATACGGTTGCGGCCCCAGCACGCGCAAAAACGTTTCAGGCGCCATAGTCCCGGCGCCCACTTCCAGATCGAAGGGCTGCTGCATGATACAGCCGCGATCGGCCCAGAACCGTGAAAGCCGCAGGATCAGCTCCTGGTAAGTCAGCGGTTTACGAGATTCATCCACTCCGGCACCCAAATCTTAGGATTTTCGGCTCCCAGCTACGAACTACCCGCTACTACAGCTTGGCCAGCATGGTTGCCGTCACAAGCCGCTTCTCGATATGCCCTTCGATACGTTGCACCAAGAACTGCCGCAGATCGGCCGCGCGCTGCTTCGGCCAACTCTCCCCGGCAAAATTCTCCACCGGCAGGCGATACATTTGCGCCGCCAGGTCCCGCGACTCCGGGGAAAGTTCGGCGCAGGCTAAGCGCCGGTCTTGTGCGCACATCAGACCCTCGGCCAGTGGGTGAAAAAACGCCTTCCCGCCGTCCAGCACTTCCCCGCAAACGCTGCAGGCCGACAGCTCCGGCAGAAACCCCATCAACCGAACCACCCACAGATCGAAGTACGTAAGAGCCGCCCAAATGGCGCCCGGCCTCAACTCGGCCAGCACCGACACCGCCAGGCGAAAAATCGCGTCATTCGCCTCCCGGTCGGGCATCAACTCATCAAGCACTTCGGCCACATGCGCCAAACCCACCGCCCGCGGATAATCCACCCGGTCGGTCAGTGGAGAGGCCAACACATCGCAGGAATCAATCCGCGCCAGCTCCTGCCCTTCGCGGTCTTCCCAATACACCCGCACCGTGGTCAGCGGCTCCAGAGCGCCTCCGAAGCGCTTGCGCGACTTCTGAGCCGCACGCGCGACGCCTCGCAGCTTGCCTTCACTCCGCGAAAAAAAACTCACCAGCAGATCGGATTCGCGCAACGGGTAGCTGCGCAATACGACCGCCTCCGATTGTTTCAGCGGCATAGTACGGCGGCTGGACCTGCCTTGTCAGACGACTCTCAACGCCGTCCTGCGGTGAAAACCAAACTCTTATTCTAAATCAGCGATTCTTTCCCGGAAAGGGGCATCGACAGGAAAGGCGAAGCGGGGGCTTGGGGACGGGCAGGCGCGGGGCGAAGCGCGCCTGCTCACAAACGTATGGATGGAAGCTATTTCGTGTCGCGGCCGAAATACTCGGCGTTCTTTTCAGCGTAGGCTTTCCATTTCTCCGGCAGATCATCGAGGGCAAAAATGGCGGATACCGGGCAGACCGGGACGCAAGCACCACAGTCTATGCATTCCACGGGATCGATATAGAGCATGTCATTCTTGGCAAAAGCCTCTTCGTCCTTTTTGGGGTGGATGCAATCCACCGGGCAAGCATCAACACAAGCCGTATCCTTGGTGTTAATGCAGGGTTCAGCAATCACGTATGCCATTGAGTCTCGCTCCCTCCAGAAATGCGGCACAAACCCGGCATCTGTCCGCCGGGCATCCCACACCTTCATTTTAACAAACGAAGCCGGATTGCCGCAGCAACGGCAAGACTGCCTGCCCAGCCAACCGAGGCCGGGTGTGCCGTGGCTCTGCTCCGGACAAGGATTCAGGCGGGAGGCCCGCCAACCTGGAGGACCTACGCCGCCCTGGCCAGGCGGCGCGTCTCCGCCAATTTGTATTCCACAAGATAACCAGCCACAGCGCTGGCCGCCACCGTGAATGGCGAAGCCAGGAAGATCTGTTCTGCGCTGCCACATCGAGGAAAGTTGCGGCGTCCAATTTCAATCATTCCCGGGCTTGCTCGCAAATCCGCCGCTGACGCGGTTCCGGCAGCGCAATCATCCGGCTCGATCACCGTCACTCCCGTCTTATAAAAAATCTTCAGATATCCTCTTTCAGCACAGTATTCCTTCATTTCCCGCGATCCGAGCGGAATGTAAAAGCGGCAGGCAAGCGGCACATGGCAGCCTTGGGCCAGAGCGTCGCTCAGCACTTGCGCGTATATGTCCATATCCTGCGGCGAATATACTCCGCCATAAGCGACATTCACGGCAGTGCGTGTAGTAAGGCCGCAAACCGGCTCCCCGTCGCCAGGCGAGCCCGGAGACGCCACCATGGGATGGATTTCCGCTGCGTCCACTCCAATCGTGTGCGCGTATTCCGCATCAGGATCACTGGAAAGCCCGGCAATCATGGCTTCCGCCGACTTTCGCGAGATGCCACGGTGCTCCTCCAGAAAAGCCGCCGTCTTCCGGTCAGGGGCAATCATAGAGGTAATGCCGCCGATTTCAGCCGCCATGGCGGTGATGGCTGTGCGTTCTTCGATGCTCAGAGCTTTGATCGCCCCCCCGCTGAACTCGACGACTTTGGACCAGGCCTTACCGCTATGCACGTAATCCAAGCTCAAAATTTTCAGGATCAGGTCATGGATCGCCACGTTCGGACGCCGCCGGCCACCGACCTTTACCTTCACCGACTCCGGCACTTTCACCCGTACGTCCCTGGTAAACCAGGAAGCGGATTCGGGACCGTTCCCCGGCGCCTCTTTGCCCAGATAATGCCTGGAAAATACCGCCACCGGAGACAATGCGGATTCGGACCTGGGCTCGGTAACGCCGCGCACAAAGCCGGCATCCCCGGGCTTCACCGCTGGCACCCCTTCGCGCCCGCGCGGGTCGATCAAGTGACGGGCAAAAATCTTCTCCACCACGGTCATCGGCCGGGGGCCGGTGGTAATCGGCGGCAAAAGAATCTTTTTCTGCAGACGCGCAATGCTATACGGAAACAAGCCTCCATATTCGATGACCTGCTTCGTGATTTCGTCTTCGCCTCCGGTGAATGCGCAAAGCGGAATTGCCTGTCCGCGGCGGATCATACGAATCAGCTCAAAATTGCTGGAGGTCAGCAGTCCGAGGTCCTGGCAGTTCTGCCGGTATATGTGCTCGAAACTCTCGGCCAGCACCAATTGAATACCGGCTGAACGCTCGGCATAGGCGGAATGTTCCCGGCAAGGCCCAAGCCCTCGCCGCTTGCCGCTGACTGTGGCCACAAATCCGCCCCGCCGGATTTCGCCCCGCCGGATGGGGAACTGCCCTCCGCAATTCAATCCGGTATAGACGAACTCGCTGAGAGTGTTGTCGAAGGATTCGATCGCCTCCGGCACGATCTCGCCGGTAGTAATATCATCGCGCAATTCCGGATTTCGTTCTGGGCGTTGCCGGTCCCACTCGATTTCCTTTCCCGCGAGCTGTTGCCGGATCAGCTCCGGATCTTCCGTCAGAAAAAGAATGCGGCCGGTAAGTTGAATTTGAACAGGACGCTTTTCAATCTTTTGGGCAAGCAGGGATTTCATAAAGGAACCTCAGGACAGGCCGGCGGACTCTTCACGACGAAGCTATATGGTTAGATGCGCAAAAGCAGGAGCGCCAAAAGAATAAAGTGGCCGCCCCCACGAGAGCCGGACTGGAGGCCGGGGTTAGGTTCGCTGTTTCGAGTATTCCACCGGGCTGGGAAGAGGATCCAGTTCCCGGCCGGCAAAGATCGCCTTGAATTCTCCCATCAGCGGCTCATGGAGCAGGCCATTGGAAGCGATCGTCTCGCTGCTGTCGATACGCCAGGGGCTGCCGTCGAATCGCGTCACCGTGCCTCCGGCTTCGCGAACCAGTAGCACTCCCGCGGCTGTATCCCACGGGTTCAGGTTGAACTCCCAATACCCATCCACCCGGCCGGACGCCACCGATGCCAAATCCAGGGCCGCGGAGCCGGGCCGCCGAATGCCATGCGTGCGCAGGGTGATCTGATGATAAAAGTAAATATTGGGGTTCTCGTGCCGCTTCTTACTGGGAAAGCCGGTGGCCAGTAGCGATTCGGAGAGGGCCGCAACCCTGGAGACATGAATCGGCTGCCCGTTCAGCGTAGCGCCTTTTCCCTTCTCTGCCGCAAATAGTTCGTCGCGCGTGGGATCGTAGAGCACTCCGGCAGCCAACTCCCCCTTGTGCGTCAGGCCCAGGGATACGCAAAACACGGGAAAACCATGAGCAAAATTGGTGGTGCCATCCAGCGGATCGATGTACCAGCGATAATCGCTGCCGGTTTCGCGCCGCGCGCCTTCTTCGCCCATCAGATCGTGATCCGGCCAGAATTCGCGAATATGGCTCGTAATCAACGCCTCCGACTGCCGATCGGCCTCGGTCACCAGGTCGACGTCGCCCTTATATTCAAACCCGATGCGACGGCGGAAATAGCCCAGTAACAGCTCGCCGGCTTCGCGCGCAATCCCTTCCATTCGCGGCAGGAAATCAGATGTGGTCATGGGTGAGTCGTCCGTAAGAATTCAGTGGGGTAATCCGCGATCAGTCCCGTTGGGGATTGCCACGCGATGCCTCTTCCGCTATATACATGATTTCGTGCTTAAAGATGAATAGGTTAGGAGCGCCATCTCTGGTCAAACGTATCATGTCCCGGTCGTAGTATTCGATCCATCCGCGCACGAACTCCCCATCCATCAGCTTCACGGTCACCCATCGCTGATTCTCGCCTAGCATTTTGAGATATCCAGCCTCTTCATAGGTTTCTTCAGGCGGAGGCGCCTTGCTAGATTTCTTTACCGCCGATGGTGTCCCGGATGTTCCAGATGCACGAAATGCCATAGGAAGATTGTACCCCAGAACCGTCGTTGGCCTTTGGACTTTGGCCTTTGGCTGGAAAACCGGCCGACGACCGGCGGTCGAAACCTGACGAAGCTTATTTCAATTTACTGGTGTAGTACCCCGCCCTATGGCGGACGGAGAAGACCGCGTCCTTATGGTTGGGATCGTGGACCTTGACCTCAATCTGGCGAAAGTCGGAATCGGCCAAACGCTGGGTTGGATAGTAGGCCAGCAGGTACTGCGTTCTAAGCTCCTGGCTGATCTGGTCAAACGCCTGGTCCAGCCGGTCCAGGGAATCCGCGTAATAATATTTGCCGCCCGTGTCGCGGGAAAGTTGGATCAATGCGTGCTCGCCGCCCAGATCGCGGCCGGCGCTGGCGGCGATGGGAACCACAATGATGCTGTAAACAATCGCCTCAGCCTGTTGCGCGGCACGTAGCGCTTCCTGGTAATCCACCTTACTGATGGTGTCGCCGCCGTCGGTAATAATCACCAGCACTTTGCGTCCACGGCGCTTCTCCAGCGCCTCGGATCCCAGATAAACCGCGTCGTACATGGCCGTGGCCGAACCCACCCGCAGGCTGTCGATTCCCCGGTCAATGAGTTTCAGGTCGGCCGTAAACGGCACCACCTCGTTGACGATCTCGCTGAATTCGTACACCGCCAGAGCATCGACGGGGCGCATGATCGAATGCGCAAAGCGGCGCGCCGACTGCACTTCCAGTGGCAGGTCCTTGCGCGTGCTCAAACTGGTATCCACCGCCAACACGATGGAAAGCGGCAGGCGCGACTCGCGATCAAAAGCCGCAATCTGCTGCGGGTGGCCATCCTCAGTCAGTTGAAAATCATCTCTTGTGAGACCGCCGACGGGAGCCCCGGTGGCATCCAGCACTGTCACGAATACGTTGACCAGTTTGACGTCCACCGTATATGTGGGCAGGTTCCCGTCCGGCGGCGTTGAAGACGGTGCGGCCGGGGCGGATGGGCGCTTCTGCGTGGCTTGCGGCGCTCCGGTCTGAGCCCGCAGACACGGGGCACAAGCAAATAATAAGAACAATGCGACGGCGATCGCCGGCGCCTTCATCGCTCACCACCGTTGCCGGAATCGCCCGGAAGAATGGCAATCGCCGGCGGGAAAGGCTCGCCCTGCGCCCAAACCGCTCCGTCAGAAAAATATTCTTTCTTCCAGATCGGGACACTTTGCTTCAACGTGTCGATGAGCCAGCGGCAGGCGTCGAAGGCGGCTGCCCGGTGGGCGGCGGCAACCACGATCAGCACGCTGGCCTCTCCGATTTCGACCCGCCCCAACCGGTGCACTACAACGATTTCGCGAACGGCAAAACGCGTGAGCGCCGCATCCGCCAACTTCTCCAGCTCACTAGCCGCCATAGGTTCGTAGGCTTCATATTCCAAATACAAAGTGCGACGGTCCCGGCTCTGATTACGGACAATCCCATGAAATACCACCACGGCGCCGTCGCTGGGCTGTTGCGCGGCGGCAACCAGGCCTTCGGTGTCAATCCGGCTGTCGACCAGTGCGGTATGCCGCGTCGCGCCCCGCCCTCCACTCACCGGAGGAAGCAGCCCCACCTCATCGCCGTCATGCAATGGCCGGTCCTTCCCCGCATATTCCCGGTTCACGGCAATGGCCAGGGAAGGCAGAAGACCGGCCACCCGCGGCAGATCGCGATAGCAGGCCAGTAAGTCGGAAACCGTCGCATCCGCCGGCAACTCCTGGCTCTGGCTCCCGCGGCCCATGACTTCTTTCATCAGGCCAAAGAAAAGCACGTGTACGCGCATGGAAACAGGATACAAGGAACCGTTTCACCTTTCACGTTTCCCGTTCCTCGTATCGCCTTGATTGCCCACTTTCCGTTTCACGTGATTCAAGGACGTTGGCCGACCAGTGTTTGTGGGGTAGCGTGGAACGGTTCCTTGCTAGGCGGCCACTCTGGCTTGAGTTCGAGCCGGAAGAAAGATGGAAAAACAGGTGCCGCTTGCATTCGGCCGCGTGCTGGTACGCATACGCAAGACGCCTCCCAGCTTTTCGATGATGCCTTGCGATACCCACAAGCCCAATCCGGTACCGCGCTCCCCTTTGGTGGTAAAGAATGCATCAAACACTCGCTTACGCAGCTCGGAAGGAATGCCGGGCCCGGTGTCGCCTATCGTAATTCGCACTCCCCGGCGGCTCCAACGGCCCTTCCACTCACGCGCGGGCGATACCCGGATACGAATGCTTCCGCCTTTGGATTCCATCGCGTCCAGAGCATTCGAAAGCAGATTGGAAATCACCTGCCGCAACTCGCTGGGAAAGCTCTCGACTTCTCCCTGGAAGCCGTACTCGGTTTGCACCTGCACCTGAGAATCGCTGAATTTGCGCGCATACAGGCCGAGGACGCTCTCCAGCACCTCCGCCGGTTTCAGGGGCACGGGTTTCTGCGTCTCGCGGTAGAACCCGAGCATCTGCCGGGTAATGTGGGCAATTCGCATCAGCTCCTGTTGCCCCATCTCCAGGTAGCTGCGGGCTTCGGTATCGAGCGTGGGGTTTTCTTCCAGCAGGAACAGCAAATTCATCACCGCCGCCAGCGGATTATTGATTTCGTGGGCCAAGGTCGCGGCTAACCGGCCAGTGGCCGCAAACTTTTCGGCTGTGCGCAACGTCACATCCGCCAGCTTGCGTTCGGTAATGTCCATCACGATGCCGATGAAACGGACCGGCTGATCGCCGGCGGCACGCACCGGCCGGCCACATGACATCAGCCAGCGCACGGTGCCATCGGGCTCGAGAATGCGGTATTCCAGATAGCATTCCACCCCCTCCTTTGCGGCATCGGAAACGCGCTGCCCCGCCAGACGGCGGTCTTCCGGATGCACTGCGGCCAGCCAGGTATCCTGGCACGGAGCGCAGCTGTGTGGTTCCAGCCCGTACAGCCGCCATAATCCCTCCGACCATAAGTGCTGGTTGGTAGCCGGATCCCATTCCCACATGCCCGCGTTGGCGGCTTCCAGCGCCACCCGCAAGCGCGTTTCGCTCAGACGCAACGCCTCTTCCGCCTGCTTCTGCTCGGTAACATCGCTGAAATAGACGGAAAGCCCCGTGGACAAGGGATAAGCATGCACTTCAAACCAGGTGCCGGGGGCGGGACAGTAATTGAAATGAATCGCCCGTTGCGCCTTCAATGCATTCTCGGCCTGCCACCGAAAAGTTTCGGCAACGGGAAACATCTCCCATATCGGCTGGCCCAGCAAAGCGGAGCGCTGACGTTGCAGCAGGCGCTCGGCGGTCTCGTTCACATAAGTGAAGCGCCACTCCCGATCCACCGCAAAAAATGCGTCGGTAATGCTTTCCAGAATGGCGGCAATGCGCTCTTCGGCCGCCTCCGCCTTCGTCCGCGCCTGCTGCTCACGCAACATCGCCCGGTAAAGCTCGGTTTCGTCCCTGGCCAGGCTGAGCCCGGACGCCACCGGCTCCGCGGGAAGCACCGACACGACCAAGTCGGGATTCTGTTCCGCCGCCCGAAGCGCCGCCTCCAGGGTAAGCTCTTCCACCACCTCGGAGCCGGTGCGGCGCAAGATACGGGCGGACGCACTCCGCTGCGCGTCGTTCGCCCCGACCACCAGGATCAATGTCTTTGGCATGACCGCAAAGGCCCCGTCTCTCTCAGCATCACGTGAAAGATCTGAGGACTGGGAAGCTGGTGCGGAAAGTATAACGCCGGGCAAGCCGGCTGGCGGATCAATCTCCAGAAATTCTCAGCGTTTTATCCCATTTTGGGCTGAAATAACGGCAGACAAAACCTCTGGAAATCACTACGGAGGACCCAGAGGAAGCTTGTGGCGCCGGCCTGGAGACCGGCTGCCGGTGCGGACTCCAGTCCGCACCTTCATGATCGACCCGCCGGCAGGCAGGCCGAGGACGCTGTGGTGAAAAACCTCGGCCGCTATCTGGCCACCGAAGCTTCCGCGGGAGTTTCCTGCAGCATCTGTTGCCGCTGTTCGGCGTCTTTCTTCTCCTCCGCGGGACTGGCCGGAATCGCCAAACGCAGCACATCTTCGATGGTGTTGACGTAATGCACGCTTACGCCTTCGACCTGCTCCGGCGTGATGTCTTCTTCCACGTTCAGGCGGTTTTCCTTGGGAAAGATAATGTCGCGCACGCCTGCCCGCTTGGCTGCCAGGAATTTTTCCTTGACGCCGCCAATGGGAAGCACGTGGCCGC
>CAZUCM010000050.1:0-12293 GCA_964619235.1 uncultured Terriglobales bacterium | reverse complement strand
GTGATCGGTTGCTTATAGGCGATCACCGCCAGGGTTTCCAAGGCGGGAAGGGTGAGGCGCATGGGCGGCTTCAGGCTCTTGGAGAATGCCCGCACCGCATCGTGCTGTTCCGGCTTGGTGGCCATGCGGTAGCCGCCGGCGATCTGGCGAACCTCAATGCCATGCTCGGGGCCGCTGTAGGCATCGATCAACTCTTCCAGGGCGCTGCGAATCGCCGCTTTGATTTCGGCATCCGTGATCTGCCGGGGCTCTTCCGGGGCATTCGCGGCGGCGCCATCCGGCTGGGATTCCTCCACTGCCGTCTGCCTCTCCGTCTCTGCCGGCGCGGATACTTCCGGTGAGCCTTGCTCAATGGAAACTACGTTGAGTTCAGCCGGCTCTTCCAGTTCGGCAGCCTGGTCTTCGGATTCCGTCAACGCGGCCGGGGTCGGGACTGCGGGCAGGACCCGCGGCAGGCCGGGGCAGGTGCCCGCCTCCCCAGGGGACCCGGCGGCGATTGCTTCGAGCTGGGCGGCCAGTTCCTGCCGGGTTTCGTCCTTGACCAGTTTGAAAATCTGTTCGAGGGTAACCGGCTCTTCGGCTGCGTAAATAATGGCTTCGATTTTGGCTTTGATGGACATTTTTCTCAGCTACCGCCAATCATCCCGCACCGTGCCGGTATCGTTCCAGTCGAATTCGGCATTCTTGCGGATGAGAATATCTCCGAACACCCGGTCCTGCCGCAACTGGACGGCCTGCAGGCGCACCAGCTCGAGCATGGCCAGGAACGCGCACACCAGGGCGTTTTGCGACTGCAGGGTGCGCAAAAGCTGCTTCAAATGCACCGGCCGGTCTTCCAGCATCAGGCGCCGCCTCAGATAATCGATCATCTGGCCGACGGTTACGCCCTCCTCGTCAACCGAGAAGACCGGCTTCTCTTTGGCGCGCTCCAGAACGCTGCGAAACACCCGCACCAGGTCGACGACGTCGGCGGCCAGTTCGGGCTCGGTGCCCTCGGCGTTCTTGAATTCCTTGAGCGCCGCGTTGGTGACCACGGCCTCTTCGATCTGCTGCTTCTGCAGAAGCATCTGCGCGGCCGACTTGAATTTTTCGTGCTCGAGCAGGCGGCTCACCAGTTCGGTGCGCGGATCTTCCTGCTGATCGGCGGGCAAGGTCGGGTCCCGCGGCAGTAGCATCTTCGATTTGATATGGATAAGCACCGACGCCATGTATATGAATTCCGAGGCCACATCCACATCCAGTCCCTTGATGCGTTCGACATAGGCGAGGTACTGCGCCGTTATGGTCGCGATCGGGATGTCGTAAATGTTGATGTCCTGCTTGCGGATCAGATCGAGCAGCAGGTCGAGCGGGCCTTCATACACCTGTCCCACGAGGATCGCGAACGAGGTTTCATTCGCCGGAGACTTTGTGCTCTCTTGCGCGGCGGTCGATTTGGGCGCTTCAGACATGGTCAAAGCTTTGCGACAGATGCATGGCCTCGCGTACTTCGTTCATCGTAGAGGCGGCAATTTTCCTGGCGTTGGCGGAGCCGGATTCCAGAATGTCCCAGGCCAGCCGCGGATTCGCTTCGAACTTGCGGCGCCGTTCCTGGATGGGCTCGATCACCTTCCATACGCCGTCGGCCGCCCACTTCTTGCACTCGATGCAGCCGATGCCGGCGGTTTTGCATCCCGGCCATACCTTGTCGATGGTTTCCCGGTCGCTGAAGATCTTGTGGAGATCGCCGACCGGACAGATGTCGGGATTGCCGGCGTCGGTACGCCGCATGCGCGCCGGGTCGGTCACCATCGTCTTGAGCTTTTGCCGGATCACCGGTTCGGGATCGGTCAATAAAAGCGCGTTGCCGTAAGACTTTGACATCTTGCGCCCGTCGGTGCCGGGCAGTCTGGCAGCTGGAGTCAGCAGCGGTTGTGGCTCCGGCAGTACCTCGGTTGTTTCGTAACTGACCAGCTGGCCTTTGCTGTCTCCCGGTTTCAATCCAAAGACGCGCTTGGGGCGGGGCAGGCAATAGAACTGATTGAAACGGCGCGCGACCTCGCGCGTCAGTTCCACATGGGGAACCTGATCCTCGCCCACAGGGACGTAATCAGCCTGGTAGATCAGAATATCGGCCGACTGCAGCAGCGGATACCCCAGGAAGCCGTAGGTGCTCAGGTCTTTGTCCTTGATGTTTTCGCGCTGCTCCTTGTATGTGGGTACGCGCTCCAGCCAGCCCAAAGGGGTGATTAGCGAGAGCAACAGGTGCAGCTCGGCATGTTCCATCACATGCGACTGGATGAACAGCGTTGCCTTTTCCGGATCGAGGCCGCAAGCCAGCCAATCCAACGCCATCTCCAGCGTGTTCTGCTTCACATTGGATGTGTCGGCATAGTCGGTAGTGAGCGCATGCCAGTCGGCGACGAAGAAGAAGCATTCGTAATCGGACTGCAGGCGAATCCAGTTTTCCAATGCGCCCACATAGTGCCCCAGGTGCAGTTTGCCTGTCGGACGCATGCCACTCAAAACGCGCGCTTGTTGTTTGTTCGATGGATCGGACATGCCGGCTAAAATCTTCCCCCGAGAAAGGTGTTTACCAGAAAACCCTCAACTAAGCTGCTGAAGAATCCAATGACCCTGCCGCCCAGAACGAACAGGAGCAGCAACCCGAACATCCCGACGCGATCGTAGACATTTCGTGCGGATTCGGGAAGTAAGTGCCGCAACACATGGCTGCCGTCCAGGGGCGGGATCGGAATCAGGTTGAACACGCCCAGCAAGACGTTGATGGCCATGGACAAAATCAGTAATTGGGCAATCGGGTTCTCATTCAGGGCCGCCACACCTCCGAACGTCAGTAGCACCCGCAGCCCGACGATCGACAGGATCGCGATGATAAAGTTGCTGGCCGGTCCGGCTACTGAGGTCAGGATGTCATCCCGCATTTCATGCTGAAAATTACGCGGATCCACCGGAGTAGGCTTGGCCCAGCCGATCATCGGAAAATGGTAAAACAGCGCCAGCGCCGGAAGCAGCACCGTCCCAATCGGATCAATATGACGTAACGGATTAAGGGAAACGCGGCCTAACATTCGGGCCGTCGGGTCGCCCAGGCGCCATGCCATCCAGGCGTGCGCGGACTCGTGCACGCTGATCGCGAACAAAAAGACGATCACCTGGAAGAAGATGTTGACGTAATCCAAAGTCATAGCGACGTACTCTGATGGTAACACGCACTGCGGTGGGGCCGGGCATTTGAGCCCTGTTCCATTTAATCCAAAACACTTGTTGTCCTGAGTGTCATATGGGGCGCCAAAGGTGCGGCCCACGCAACTGCATGAAGAACAGGGTGGAAGCGCTGGGCTTCACCTGATGCGGACTTAGGATGACAAATTCGGTCGGCTATTTTCTGACCTCGCCGCCTGACTTAGCGGGGGCGGGCGTCGAGACGGGCTCGGCTACGACTTTCGGCTTATCCAGCGGGCCGGTCAGCTCCCATATGTGACTTCCGCTGTGCAACGTCAAAGATAACTGGCGTCCCAGCGATGCGCTCCCCTTGATCTCATAAACGTTGGTTCCGGTAAGGATTCGGCTTGGCGCCAGGTCGAGCTTGCCCTGGCGCAGCTCCACTTGTCCGGCAAAATTCTTGAACTGCAGGGGAGTGGAGTGGTTGTCCAACGCAATGTGGCGCAACAGGCCATTCCGCCAGCTGAAAGTGGCATTGCCGGTGAGGCTGGAAGCCAACTGGCCGGCGGCGGTTCCCGACATGGTCAGATGATACGTGGCATCCACCAATCCGGAGGCCCAATTGTCGTGCATCAAGCTGGCGACCTGCGCCATGGCGATGCCGGTGAGAGTTCCGGAGCCGGTGTACTGCGGTTGGGCGGCGTTGAAGTCGGTTCGCCACTCGCCCTGGTACTTGCCGCTCCAGAGGTCGGCGCGAAGATTGTTGATAGTGAGGACTCCGGCCTGCAATTGGACGTCGGCGCTGACATGCTGAGCCGAGAGCGATTTCACCGCCAGCCGGGCGGCGGAAATGTGTCCATGGGCGCTGGCTTGCCACAGCGACGATCCGGGCGAGTGCAGCGAAAAGACGTCATACCACGGATGCTTGGCCAGGGCCGGGTTCAGCAGCCCGTTCAGCTCGTCCATGGAAAGCTGGTCGGACTGCAGATCGAACGACAGGGAACACTCGCCAGGGGAGCCGCAATTTCTTGGCAGTTGCATTCCGCCAGTGAACAGCATGGGCGATCCGGCAAAGCGCAGCGTCACGTGCTGCAATGTCGCCATGGCCGGGTCGAGTTGCAGGGTTGCCGTTACCAGCTGCAGCGGAGCGTTTAAGCCGCGCATGGGGGCGGCCAGATTATGGAGTTGGGCGCTGCCGGTAATCTGCGGCGGAGAAAAACCAGCCCAGCTGCCGGTCACCTGAAAATCGACCTGCGCAGTTCCGCTAACGTCATACTGCGGGACTCGCAATCCCAGGGCACGGCCGAGTTGCAGGAGACGGGCAGCCGCCGTATCCCCGGCAACGTCCACCTGATAGTTGTTCCACCCGAACCAGGCCTGCACATCTGCCGGCGCATTGGCGCCCAACGGCAATTGGAATGGCGCAAAAGACAATCGGGCAGTGGCTGCCGCTTCCGGAGTCTCTGTTCGTTTCCGGCGCAAGGACTTCTGCGGCTTTTTCGGTGCGGGCGCGGCATTGGCGGGGACAAAAGAGAACTGCAGCGCTGCGACCTTTAACTGCGGAGTGAGCACGGATGAGCCCAGCGATATTTCTGAAGTTTGGCCGCCACCTGACCAGGACCCCGAACTCTCACCCGGCTCCTGGTGAACTTCAAACGAAGCGTCAAGATTTCCTCTTGCCGTGAGATCGCCCGGCAGATCCTGTTTGGCGTGCTGCGCAAAATTGACCAGTGGCTGAATTCCAACGTGTTCGGCGGTCAGATTTAAATGATAGGACGCCGGGTTGACCATTCCCTGAAGATCGCCCCGCACCTTCAGGTATCCGTCACCGAGAGGTAGTTGGCAATCGACCTGGGACAATGCCTCCAGGGGAGCGCTGAATCTGGCGTTGCACTGCGCGCTGAGCGCCAGCGGACTGGCGGCGCGGATGTCATAGCGCCGGAATTCGCGGACCGTCGCTTGTGTAGTGACATCCAGAGCAGCCGGCGTGCCTGCCATGTGAGCATTGGCCGTAAAGGTGCCGCGCCAGCCGCGGTCCCGTCCATACAGCAAGGTTGTAAGCGCGCCCAGTTGCGCGTCTTCGACGGCGGCGGTGATCTCCAGCGGCGTTTCGCTGAGGTTCCGGGCGCGGCGGAAGCGCCCGCTGATCCTTAACGTGCCGGTATCGTTCAGGTTGAAATCGGTTCGCACCGGGCGTGCAAACAGGTGAAAGGCCCATTCATCTTCCGAGGCCAGCCACAGCGTGAAATCGGCATCGCTGAGCACAAAGACCTTTTTTTCCTGCCCGATTTTGAAATTGATGCGTCCGCCATCGATTTCAATA
The DNA here is from genome assembly GCA_964619235.1 of uncultured Terriglobales bacterium. GTDB lineage: Bacteria > Acidobacteriota > Terriglobia > Terriglobales > Acidobacteriaceae > CAZUCM01. The sequence continues at coordinate 6,805 of CAZUCM010000050.1, read as the reverse complement.
TAAGGAAAACGGGGACGGGCCTCGGCCTTGGTTTGCGCGGTGGGCGCACTGGGGGTTTGCGACGTGCGTTGCAGCAGAGCGGCGATATTCCAGCGCCCGTCGGCGGCACGGACCAGATTCAGGCTGGGCGGGCTGATATCGACTCCGGATTTCAGATTCAGGCTGGCCACTTCCAGCCGGCCGCGCCACAGGGATGCCAATCGCAGACGGGCCGCCACCTCGTCCGCCCTCAGCATCGGTTCGGCGCCGAAGGCCGGATCGTCGCCGATCACCAGATTATGCAATTCAAATCCGGGGCGGGGAAGCAGTTGCAAATTGACGCTTCCCACCGTAACCTTTCGTCCCAACGCCTGTTCCATCGATTGCACAATGCGCGTGCGAAAGCGGCTTACGTTGATAAACGGAGGCGCAAACAGCGCCAGCAGAGCCAGCACCAGCACAGCGAGGAAAATACGCCGTGGTGACCACACGGCCATTAGCGCACCACCTTGAACATGCGCCGCCAGCGGGTCATATCGAAGAAATGAAGCATCACGTGGCCCACGAACTGCACGCGATCGGACATGTCCGTCTTCTGGTATTGATTCGGCGGCGTCTGGAATGACCAGTAAATGAATACCGGGCGGCCGATAATATTTTCCTGCGGAATAAAGCCCCAGTAACGGCTGTCATAACTGACGTCGCGGTTGTCACCCATGGCGAAGTACGAATCCTTGGGAACCACCAGATCGCCATTTGTTACATACTGCCCCATGGTGAAACGCCACGCCTGATCGGGGGTGGCTCCATAGAAATCGTTGGCAGCCACGTTGGGAAAATCGTCGCGATATGGGTTGTAGCTGCCGTCGTATATAGCGTAAGGCTCAGTCAGAGGCTGGCCGTTGCGGTAGACCACTCCATCCTTGAGATGAATGCGATCGCCGGGTATGCCGATCACCCGCTTCACGACATAGAGTCCGGGAGTTTCCGGCGAGAGAAACACCACGATGTCGCTCCGCTGGATATTGCGATATGGCACGAGCGGGCGAATCCACTTGGCGCGCGGCGCCTCCAGTACGCGATCGACGAATACATGGTCGCCGATCAATAGCGTGTTTTCCATCGAACTGGAGGGAATCTCGAATGCCTGCAGACAGAAGGTGATGATGAACAGCCCCACTGCCAGCACTCCCGCCATGGAGGCAATGAATTCGCTGGTGGTCTCGCGGTGCTTTACCGGTACTTCGTTGCTGTTTTCGCCTGTTTCTTTCTTGGTCATCATAATCATCACTAAGAAGCGTATTCCTGCGATCAAGCTCGTGCAAAGAACGTCTGCCTTGTCAGACCCTTTTTCCCCTGTGCGTCCTTTGCGTCCTCGCGTTCAATCCTAATTCACCCGCCGGAACGTGCGATTCCATCGGATTTCATGCACCATGTGCGTAATCGTGTAGGCGAAAGACCAAAGTTTATCATTCGGCGTCTCGGTTACGGGCTCCAACTGCTCGGGACGATGGATGGACCAATAGATCAGCAGCGGGCGGCCAATGATGTTCTGGCGGGGCACGAATCCCCAATAGCGGCTGTCCAGGCTTTCATCGCGGTTGTCGCCCAGCACAAAATACCCATCCTTGGGGACCACCAGTTCTCCGTTCTGCACCATTTTGCGAATCTGGAACCACCAGCGCGCGTCCTGGTTGGCGTTGGGGAGATCGAGCTGCGGGAAATTGTCGCGATAGTTGTCGAACTCAGCCGTGCGATGGACCACATACGGTTCCTGCAACCGCTCTCCGTTGACATACACCTGCTTGTCTTTCAGGTAAACGTGGTCGCCGGGTAAACCGATGACGCGCTTTACGAAATGCTGCTGGGGATTCACCGGATACCGGAAAACGATCACATCGCCCCGGCGGATCGGCGTATACGGCAGAATATGGCCCCAGATGCCACCATTCGCGTCGTGGATTTTATCGACCAGCAGGAAATCGCCGATCAACAGCGTGTTTTCCATCGATTCGGAGGGGATTTGAAAAGGCTGCACGATGAATGTGATCACGAATACGGCAATCACTATGACTTCCGCCAGGGACTGCACGGTATCGAGCCAGCGGCCGGAGTGGCGCGGTGTCAAAATCAGCGGCATTGTTTCCAAAACTGCGGCTTCGCGAACCGTGACATCCTCACCGCCGGCGGGATCGGCCTTTGGCGGTATCGATGCCGCCGGGTCCGGACTACCGGCCGAAGGGCTGGGAGGAGCGGTATTCGGTTTGTTCTGGTCCATTACGACTGCTTTGCTTGCGCCTTGGCCGGATTGGCCGAGCGCCTGGCGCGTGCCGCTTTCGCCTCGCTCTTCTTGAGCGCCCACAGATATTCCAGCGCATCGCGGGCTGCATCCTGTTCGGCCGCTTTTTTCGTGGTTGCCTCGCCGGATCCCGCATACTCGGGCTTGCCATGGGCGCCCTGGGCGTAAATGCGAGCCTCCACCGTGAATTTCTTGCAGTGCTGCGGGCCCTCCTCTTTTACCAGCACATAGGCGGGCTGCGGACGCGCCGCCGAATGCAGCGCTTCCTGCAGGGCCGACTTGTAATCGGTAATGGGCAGGCCTCGCGTCAACTGCTTCTTCAGCCGTTTGAGCGCAGGCTCCAGAATCAATTCGAGGATGATATTCCGCGTCTTGTCCAATCCGGCATCCATATGGAGCGCCGCCAGCAATGCTTCCAGGGCATCCACTTGCAGGGCGGTTTTTTTACGGCCGCCACTCTTTTCCTCGCCGTGCCCCAGGCGCACATAGCGCCCGATCTTGAGCTTGTTGGCGATGCGTATCAGGTGCTTCTCGCTGACCAGGTAGGCGCGAAGTTTGGAAAGCTGGCCTTCGCGATATTGCGGGTAGCGCTCGAACAAAGCCTGGCTGGTTACGTATCCCAATACCGCATCCCCGAGGAACTCCATTTGTTCGTTATCGGCGGTCCGCTCGGGTGAATCGTCCGTATCGGCTCCCGCCGCTGCCGCGGCCAGGGCTTCCTCCTCCCGCGCCATGGAACTGTGGGTTAATGCCAGCTGCAGCAATTCCTTGCGGCGGAACCGGTGTCCCAGAGCACGCTCCAGTTCTTTGGTGTCTTTCGGCTTCATCTCTATAAAGGTTTCAAAGTTTCAAAGTTTGGAAAGGCGAAAACCCTTCTGAAACTGATATATTGCCGAATTTGTCCCATGCCAACTTTGAAACTCTGAGACCTTCCTTCCTACTTTGTCCCGGTCAGGCTCAACAGGCGGTCGCGTTCCTGCTTGGACCATGTGGCCTCGGGCGATCCGGCCGGCGAAAGTTCCGCGGCCTTATTGGCCGCCACCAGGGCCTCGGCATATTTCTTCTGCTGATCAAGGGCAATCGCATAACGCAGCTCGAAGATCACATCCGGATTTTTCGGGGCCAGGTCGAGCGCCTGTTTTAAGTTTTTTTCCGCTTCGGCGTAGTTGCCCTGGACGAGGTTGGCGCTCCCGATCGTGCCGTATGCCGTCGTGCGTATGAGCGTCTTGATCTCTTCCACCTGTTGTGGCGGCGTGCTGGCAGGAAGCACGAGATCCGTATCGACCTTTTGCAGCGCGGTTTGAGAGTCCCGCACGGCTTCGCTGAGACGGGAATTTCGATTCAGGTCGGTATCCTTCGTTTGTTCGCTAAGCAAACTTCCCACCTGGGCCAGGGTGGCCGGGTCACCGGGAGAAATGGTGAGCGCCTTACGGCCCATGGCAATGGCTTTTTCCGGCTGGCCCACGGCCTGATACTGGGCCATGGCGCGGCAATAGAGCAGGAAGCGGAGCTCGCTGTCTTTATACTTCTCGGCAAAGGCGTTGGCAGCGGCCTCTAGCGCCGCCGCATCCTTCAGCTGGCTGGCGCTCTGGTACGCCTGGTACTCCGGCTGCGATTTGGCCTGCGGCGGCGGCTTGAAGGCCGGAGCGGCCGGGGGAGTGGGCGCAGGCTGCGCCGTTGGCGCCGTTTGCGCAGGCTGTACCGGCGCGGAGGGTTGCTGTGCTGTTGCGAGTCCGCTCAAGATGATGATGGCCCATAGCGATAATGCAAGTCGCTTCATGATTTTCTCCTTCATTATCGGTGGTTGGCTCCGCTACGCTCTCGGGCGGCGGGCGGTTCGTAAGGCTGTTGTTCGCCACGTTCGGCGGCTTGACGGATCGCGGTACTGGAATCGCCGGCCTGCAATGCCGCGTGGTAATGGGCCAGGGCCTGTTGCCGTTCCGCCTGCAAATCGCAAATCCGGCCTAAGTAGATATGCGACCAGGCGATCAACCTTGGCTCGTGCGCAACTTGTATCACCTTTTCGAAATAGTTTTGGGCTCCGGGCATGTCCCGGTTGGCGGTGGCAGCCTGAGCCAGGATGAACCAGGCTTCTGCCGGGTCCTCGCGCTTATGATCGAGCGCTTGTTGGGCGAGTTCGGCGGCGCCTTTGGCGTCACCGGCCGCCAATCGCTTCTGGGCTTGTTGCAGGAGCGTCGGCGAATTCAGCAACGTGGCATGAATGTCTTCGGGAGTGGCGCTGGCGGCAAACTGAATATGGGCGGCGTACCTCTTCTCGTTCTCCACGTTGATATCGTGCAGCCAGTCGGGATAAGCCACGGAGAAGCCGTCCTCGCTCTTGGCGTACTCCTCCAGTTCGTGGTTGAAATACGGCGTGAGCACGAAGCCTTCCTCGGCCGCCTGACGCGCCCGGCGGCTGCGTTCCGTCTCCGCTTCCTTGTTTTTTCCGGTCACCGCCAGATTGGTTTCAATCGCCCGGATCAACGATTCGGTCACCAGGAGCGGAATGTCGGATTTAAAGGCCTCGTCCATGGGCGCCGGCTGCACCGCGTTCATGATGGGCGCCAGGCGGCTCAGTGCGGTGGCCCGCTGCGCGGCTAACGGATCGAGAATGAAGTGAAGATAAGTGTGGCGCAACGCGTCCAGATGTACCGAGTCCTGGCTGGGACCGATCACCATATAGTAGTTCGCGCCGTAGTTGCGGGCATTGACCTGACCGGGTCCGGCCATCGGGTCCAGAAATACCAGCAGGTGCCGGTCGGTGTACCCGCTGAGCGGCATTCGCAGATACAAGTCGGTGCTGAGAAGCATCTTGCTGACCGGTGCATGGAAGCGTGCCACTAACTCGTCGTAAGCGGCCTTATGGCTCTCCCAGATCTCGTGCACATGGGCATCGGCATAAAAATGTTGCAGCCACGGCACTACTCCCACCACATAGGCGGCGTCCGGCGGCAGGTCGGCTTCTTTGACCGACAAGACAAATTTCGGAGGCGGACCGAGATTGAGCGCCAGGGAGATATACTGCGTCAGTTCGTGCGCCTGATTGCCTTGCTGGTGGTCGCGATAGAAGTCGCATAGCTCCTGCAGCGAAGACCGGGCCCGGTCGGAGCCCTGTGTGGTATGCGCTACTTCATTGCGCACCTCCTGGCGAACCGGAGCCGAGATGGAAAGTTCCTGGTCGTAGCCGCACGCGTTGATGGCGGTCAAGACCGTGAAAATCGTTTCACTGGTGTCCAGGGAAACCTTTGGGACCGCTTGTGCCGCCGCGGAACCAGCCAGCAGCGCGCAACAGGCCAGGACGAACGAGATTCGAGATATGGATGCCAGAGCAGCTCTCCTGCCTTTTCAGCAGATCAAAATGCCAGTTTACCTTAAGATGAGGTCCTGGTGCCGTGCCGGTGCTGCAGGTAGGTATAGGCGGAGGCGCAAGCCACGAGAGCGCCCAGTGCGCCCTGCACCGGATCGACGCGAGCCTGGTCGGTAAGCAGGTGGATGGCCCATAGCATGGGCACCTGCCATAACTCGACGACACGGGTATAGAAGGCCCCGACGAGTGACATCACGGTATTCATGTAAAAATACCCGGTCAGTCCGACCAGGGCGACCAATAGCATCGCCCACCACATCGCGGGCGAGAGCGGCTGCAGGCTGTTGTGGGTGGTGAAGGTGAGTATGACTCCGCCCAGAGCCCCTCCGATCAGGGCGGGGGCGATCAACCAGAAGAGATGTTCATCCTGGCTCTGCGCACGTTCCCAGACTTTATAGCTGGCGGCCCGCGATCCGAGCGCAATGAGCAGAAAGACGATCCCGCGCGGAGCGTTCAGCACGGTTCCCGGCTCGCGTACGGCCTGTGCGGCGAACAGCACCAGGGCGGAGGCCAGAACGAACAGAGTACGGCGTTCATAAGGCCGGCGCTCACCGCGCACGTAGGCAAGGATCAGTGCATCCAGTAACAGCACCGACTGGGTGACGCGCCCGCTCAATAATCCGATGGCGCCGAACCAGCCGACGAAAGTGAAACCGCCGGTAACTACACGTAATAACGCCAGGCTCAGAGAACGTGGCCGCCATTGGCTTTGCGGCGGGCGCAAAAACAGCATGAGCAAAGCCAGCGCCAGCAAAGAGCGATCGACCAGGATTGTTGCCAGCGAGAGGTGGGCGCGGCGCGCCAGCAACTCGATGGAGACGGTGATCGCGATCTCTGAGGCGACCATGCCGGTCAGCGGCAGGCGGCTCCAGAACGATCGGTTTCCCCTGGCGGCGTCGCTGGCCGGCTCATTGGTGCGCAATAGGTTCGTCACCTCTTAAGTCTATGCTGAAGTCGCTCTTCCGCGGCGGAGACTCCCGCCCTGCATGGCAGGTTCTTTCCGGCGGCGCTGATTTGCGGATCGCACCGAATGAATCCGCTACCGTGAAACTTTGAAACCCTTTTATACTGGAAGGCATATGCTGCGTGTCGGATTCATCGGTTGGAGAGGAATGGTCGGCAGCGTGCTCCTGCAGCGCATGCGCGAGGAGAACGATTTT
>CAZUCM010000049.1:0-12436 GCA_964619235.1 uncultured Terriglobales bacterium | reverse complement strand
AACCCGGGTTTTAAGATTGAGAATCTCACGTCCTAACCCCTAGACGATAGCGCCCCTTAAGGTCATTTTGATTATAACAAAAGGGGTTCCGGCTATCCCCACTGTGGACTCGGGCTCTACGCTGTCGCCCGCAACCCGCGCTGAAACGCAGCGGCGCTGGATAAAATGCTTCGGCTTTCCCCTCCGCGTCTCTGCGCCTCTGCGCGAAAATGCTTTCCCCGATTGACAACTCCGCCCCACAGGAGCAGAATCTTTTAGGCGAAGAAAAGGCGAACAAACACTGCCCGGCTCGGCGCGCTCCAAGAGGCCCTTATGTACTCCCCACTTACCTCCCAGACAGCTAAAAATCCTCCCCTGCCCGGCCACCGGTTGGCTGCGGGGCTGGAAATTGGCGGCGTGATGACGGCCTCGCGCCTGGAGCGTCCGGCGGCGCTTACCGTCTCCTGCGGCATCGCCGAACTGGATACGCTGACCGGCGGATTGCCTCGCGGGGCGCTGACCGAAATCTGCGGGCTGCCCTCTTCGGGCCGCAGCAGCCTGATGCTGGCTGCCCTGGCGGAAGCAACCTGGCGGCAGGAAATCTGCGCCCTGGTGGACGCCACCGACAGCTTCGATCCATCCTCGGCTGCCGCCGCCGGAGTGGATTTGGAGCGGCTGCTTTGGATCAGAATCTCACGGAGTTTCCAGTTGCAAGCTTCCAGCTGCAAGCCGGACGCCGGCCGGTTTGCAGCTCACAACTTGAAAACCGCGGGGCTGCGTGCGCTGGCACAGACGTTGAAAGTAACCGACCTGCTGCTGCAAAGCTCGGGCTTCGGCATGGTGGCCATCGATTTGGCCGGTATGCCGCCGGAATGGACGCGCCGCATCCCCCTGGCCTCCTGGTTTCGTTTCCGCCGCGCCGTGGAACACACCTCGACCGTTCTGCTGGTGATTGCGCAGGAACCTTATGCGAAAACCTGCGCCTCGCTGGTGCTGAACACCGCCGCCGTCGCTCCGGTCCTTTGCCAAACCACGCCGGAAGCAACCCACGCACCGCCCCACAGCCGGCTTTTACGCGGCCTGGATGTGCAGGTGGAAGGGAAGAGCAGGTTTCAAAGCTTTAAGGTTTCAGGGTTTCAAAGTTTCAGGGTTTAAAGGTTGAACGCAGGGACGCAACGGAAAAGCGGACGAAAACCCATAGCCGCTGATTTCTTTGTTTTCCTCTGCGTCCTCCGCGGTGAAAAAGTCACGGTTTATGCAGATACTCGCTGCCATTTACATCCCCGATTTTCCCGCTGCGGCGGCCGCCCGCGCCGAACCGGAGTTGCGCGAGCAGGCGTTGGCCATGGTGGACGGCACGCCGCCGCTGATGCGCGTCATTGCCGTCAACCAGTACGCACGCGCGGCGGAAGTCGAAATCGGCATGACCCAGATCGAAGCGGAAAGCCGGCTGGCGGCCGCATCGGAACAAACCTTGCGCGGCCAGGCTGCCCGCATACCCAGGGGCTGGCAGCTGCGGCGGCGGGCGCAGGCCCAGGAGCAGGCGGCGCAGGCGGCGCTTATCGATTGCGCCTGCGCCTTTTCGCCGCGCGTCGAAGCCGCGGCGGTCACGCCGGATACCGTGGTGCTCGACCTGGACGGACTGGAGCGCCTGTTTGGTCCGCCTGCGAAAATTGCGCGGGAACTGGCGCAGCGCGCGGCAGCATTAGGACTCGAAGCGCATGTCGCGGTAGCCGGAAATATCGATGCGGCCATATACGCCGCCCGTGGCTTTGCCGGAATCACCATCATCCCGCCGGGAGAAGAAGCCGCGCGGCTGGGCGCTTTGCCGGTCGAACTTTTACTGGCCGGCGAGCCGCCGGCTCGCAACTCGCAACTTGTAACTCGCAACGCAAAGTTCACGGACACGCTGGCGCGCTGGGGCATACATACGTTTCGCGCCCTGGCGGCGTTGCCGGAGACGGCGGTGCGCCAGCGTCTGGGAGAAGCCGGCGTACGTCTGCAAAAATTGGCGCGCGGGGAAGCTTCGCGTCCCCTGGTTCCCGCCGCGCCTCCGCTGAAATTCGAGGAAACGATCGAGTTGGAACACCCCATCGTGCTGCTGGAACCGCTGGCGCTCCGGCTGAGCACCATGCTGGAGCAGTTATGCGCCCGGCTGGCGGCACGCGCGCTGGCCACGCAGGAAATCCGTTTAAGCCTCGGTCTGGAAGGATCTGCCGCTGTTTTACAGTCACCCGCCCCTGCGCACCGTGGGGATTGCAGGCCGGTCTCAGACCGGCAAGAGTCGCATGTCCGGCCAACGGCCGTTATCGAGTACGCGCTTCATCTGCCCGTACCCATGATGGATGCAAAAGTCTTTCTAAAACTGTTGCATTTGGAGCTGTGCGCCAGGCCGCCCGCCGCACCGGTAGAAAAGATTTTTCTCGCCGCCGCACCCATTCTGCCGCGCTTCACCCAGGGCGGACTGTTTCTCCCCGCCACGCCCGAGCCGGAGAAGCTGGAAGTGATGCTGGCACGGGCACGACAGACCGTTTCACGTTCCACGTTTCACCTTCCACCTTCCGGAACCTCTGAAACCTTCGCAACTGCAAGCGAACGTGTTGGAACGGCAAAGTTATTGGACACATACCGGCCGGACGCGTTTCGTATCAATCCGGCCTTTCCTTCTGTTCCCCACGCACCGTCAGCCGGGACGGTGGAGCCCGCAAAACGTGAAACCCGGAAGCTGGAACGGGGCACGATTCTTCGCCGCTATCGTCCTCCGCAACCGGTGCGGGTGGAAGTGAAGGACGGACAGCCGGTCAATGTCCTGGATTTTCAAAGTACCGGCGGAATGCGCTCCCCGCGGCAACGGGAAGCCCGCAATGTCGTGTGGGCGTCTGGTCCGTGGCGGGAATCGGGCGAGTGGTGGACGCCGGCGCCGTGGTCCCGCGAAGTATGGGATATGGCCCTGCGCGAAGACGGTCATGTCGTGCTGGTGCGCGCCTTTCACGATACCGCCGGCAAGCAGTGGTTTGTGGAGGCGCTTTATGACTAAAGCATTCACCACAGAGAGCACCGAGGAAAACCGGAAAAAACTTTGGCCATCGTTTAACGCAGATACACACAGCTCGAAATTGTGGTGAAAACGTACGGCTTATGTTTATCGAACTTCACGCCCGCTCCGCTTTCAGTTTTCTCGAAGGCGCCAGTGTGCCCGAAGAGCTGGCCATCGCCTGTGCGGAGGCCGGCATGCCGGCGGCGGCATTGCTGGATATTAACGGCGTCTATGGCGCCCCGCGCTTCCACCAGGCGGCAAAAAAGGCGGGAATCAAGGCCCATGTGGGAGCAACGATTGAGGTTTCAAAGTTTCAAGGTTTCAAGATTGCAGAAACAGGAAATCGGGAAACGGATTTTCAACCTGGAACGTGGAACGCGGCGCATGGAACGCGTTTGCCTCTTCTGGTCATGTCCCAGCTGGGCTATCAGAATCTGTGCCGGCTGATCACGCGCACCAAACTGCGCGTGCCCAAGAATGCGGCATCCTGCGCTTCCACAGCGGAGTTACACGAATTCGCCGCAGGCCTCATCTGCCTGACCGGCGGCGAAGACGGGCCGTTGGCCGCGGCCCTGGAGCAAGGCGGTCTCGATGCGGCACGGCGCGCGGTCGAGCAGTTGCTCGCCATCTACGGCCCGAAAAACGTTTATGTCGAGTTGCAGCGCCACTTCACGCGTGCGGAGGAGGCGCGCAACCAGGCCGCCGTGCAAATTGCGCGCGCGCTCCGTCTGCCGCTGATCGCCTGTAACGCGCCGCAATATGCCCTGCCCCGGCAGCGGGAAATTCTCGACGTGCTCACCTGCGTGCGCGCACATACCACGCTGGACGCGGCCGGCCGGCGGCTGCAGTTGAATTCCGAGCGCCACCTGAAACCGGCGGCGGAGATGGAGAAGCTTTTCGCCGATCTGCCGGAGGCCATTGCCCACAGTGGAGAGCTCTCCTCCCGCCTGGAATTCAGCCTGGCCGGCCTGGGCTATCAGTTTCCCCGTTACCCCGTGCCCGCGGGCGAAACGATGGCGTCATTCCTGCGAAAGCTGACGGAAGCGGGTTTTCAGAACCGCTATGGCGGCGCTTCCGCGGATTTGCGGCGCCGCGCCAGGGAGCAGATTCAGCGCGAGCTGGCGCTGATCGAAAAGCTCGAACTGGCCGGTTATTTCCTGATGGTATGGGACATCGTGCGCTTCTGCCGCGAGCAGAACATTCTGGTGCAGGGCCGCGGCTCGGCGGCCAACAGCGCCGTCTGTTACTCGCTGGGCATCACCGCCGTCGATCCCGTGGGCATGGAGCTGCTGTTCGAGCGCTTTCTTTCCGAAGAACGCGGCGAGTGGCCCGACATCGACCTGGATCTGCCCAGCGGCAGCCAGCGCGAGCGCGCCATCCAGTACGTGTATCAGCGCTACGGCAAACTGGGCGCGGCCATGACCGCCAACGTCATCACCTATCGCGGACGGTTGGCGGCGCGCGAAATGGGTAAGGCGATGGGCTTCGATCCCGAAACGCTCCAGCACCTCTCCACCATGGTGGGAAGATGGGAATACAAGAACCCCGGGGAAACCCTGGAGCGCCAGCTCCGTGAGGGCGGTGCGGACTGGCAGCATCCGCGGCTGCGCAAATTTCTGGAGCTTTGCCTGGCGGTGCAGGACCTGCCGCGCCATCTCGGCCAGCACTCCGGCGGCATGGTCATCTGCCAGGGACAACTGGATTCGGTGGTGCCGCTGGAACCGGCCGCCATGCCCGGCCGCGTCGTCGTGCAGTGGGATAAAGAGGACTGCGCCGACCTGGGCATCATCAAAGTCGATCTGCTCGGCCTGGGTATGATGGCCGCGCTCGAAGAGTCGCTGCAACTGATCCGCGATCATTACGGCGAACAGATCGATCTGGCGCATCTGCCGCCGGATGATCCCCAGGTATATGCCGCCCTGCAGCAGGCCGACACCGTTGGCATGTTCCAGATTGAAAGCCGCGCACAGATGTCGTGTCTGCCGCGGCTGCATCCGGAACGTTTCTACGACATCGTGGTGCAGGTGGCAATCATTCGCCCGGGACCGATTGTGGGCAAAATGGTCCATCCCTATCTGCGGCGGCGCCAGGGACGCGAACCGGTGATTTACCCGCATCCCGCATTGGAGCCGGTATTGGCGCGCACGCTGGGCGTGCCGCTGTTTCAGGAGCAACTGTTGCGTATGGCCATGATCACGGCCGGCTTCACCGGTGGAGAAGCCGAAGAACTGCGGCGCGCCCTGGGCTTCAAGCGTTCGGAAAAACGCATGCGCGAGGTGGAAGTGAAACTGCGCGCCGGCATGGAGCACAACGGTATCACCGGCGCCGTCCAGGATGAAATCGTAAATGCGATCCGCTCATTCGCCCTTTACGGCTTTCCCGAATCCCATTCCGCCAGCTTCGCGTTATTGGCTTACGCCAGCGCTTTTCTCAAGACCCATTATCTGGCCGCCTTCACCGCCGCCCTGCTGAACCAGCAGCCCATGGGCTTCTACTCTCCCGCCACCATCGTCAAAGATGCACAACGCCACGGCCTGCGAATTCTGCCCATCGATGCCGCCCGCTCGGACTGGCGCTGCACACTCGCAGCGGGCAGCGCGCTCACACCCGAACGTGGAACGGGCGACGGCCGTCTCGCGGTTCGTCTCGGCCTCTGCTACGCCCGTGGCTTGCGGGAGGAAGCGGCACAATCCCTGGTGCGGGCACGCCGCCAACGGGCATTTGGTTGCATCGACGATCTCGTCTTGCGCGTACCCGAAATGCGAAAAGACGAGTTAGTGCTGCTGGCGGAAATTGGCGCGCTCAACACGGTGGTAAACGGCGGACAAACGGCGGCAGCCAGGGCCGGCTCGAATCCCGAAACTCGTAACTTGCAACTCCACCGCCGCGACGCTCTTTGGCAGGTGGAGCGCGCCGTCCGCCGGCCGGGGCCGCTATTGGAAGGTATCGTCGAGCAGGATACGCTTTCGCCGCTGGCGCGCATGAACGATGAAGAACGGCTGGTGGCGGATTTTTCCGGCACGGGATTGACCGTCGGCCCGCACCCGATGGCCTACCGCCGGCGGGAAATGGACGGTATGGGCGTGCACCGCGCGATCGATCTGCCCCACCTGCCCACCGGAACGCGCGTGCGCGCCGCCGGCTCCGTCATTACCCGCCAGCGCCCGGGCACGGCAAAAGGCTTTGTCTTTCTCAGCCTGGAGGATGAAACCGGAATTGCCAACGCGATTGTTACTCCCGCTCTGTTCGAGCAGTGCCGCCATATTCTGATCTCCGAGCGATTCCTGTTCATTGAAGGGATATTGCAGAATGTTGACCATGTGGTTTCCCTTAGGGCCGAGCGCGTACTTCCGCTGCACCTTACTTCGGCGCCGCTTGAGTCGCACGACTTTCACTAACTGACTACCTGTAAACGAGTTATATGTCTAAGTATGTGACAAAAAAGCATGAACGCAAAAATCAATGACATACTATCGGAATTTTGCCGGGAAATTGACCTTTCTTTAATGTTACTGGCCGCGGTATCCATTTATAGTTGACTGTTGCACTGGAGCCGCCCGGCTACTCTGAGTAGCTCCGGAATTTAGATTAGGAGTATATCTGTTCATGGCTACTACCAAAAAGGCCTCTAAGGCTAAGTCCTCTAAGTCACAAACATCCACCACTAACAATGTCACCGTGATCACTCCGGGCGCCGGCCTGAAAGTAGTAAAGACTACTTCCCCGGCGAAAGATCTGCAAAGCGCCATTCGCGCGCGCGCATACGAACTGTATCTGCAACGCGGCGGCCAACATGGCCACGATTTTGACGATTGGCTTCGCGCCGAAGCCGAATTGCGCCAACGATATCAAGGGCGCACGGCATAAGTTTCCTTTTCCCCTGGCCATCGAGCCGGGGAAGCAGACGATTCCGATACGACTATAAAATCACGTGGATAGCGCGGCCGCCGGGGCGCGCTATCCACGTATCGTTGCTATCAACGGCCTCCGCCTCCCCTGCCCCCGATCCTCCTCGCAAGTTCTTTAGAATTATTGCGTCTGGCAGGCCATAATTTGCATCTGTAGGCGGAGGATGGCACTCTTAGGCAGTTTTTCCCTGCTCCTCGCGCTGGCATTGAGCGCGTATGCCTGTTTTGCGGGCGCCGCAGGCTGGTATCGCCACGACGCGGCGGGCGAGCGCCTGTGCGAATCAGCGCGACGCGCCGGCATTGCGGTGTGGCTGGCGGTCACGGTTTCCGCGGGCGCGTTGGTCACTGCCGCCTTCCGCAACGATTTTTCCATCGCCTACCTCCTGCAACACAGCAATCGCGCACTGCCGCTGCCCTATAAGTTCGCGGCTCTCTGGTCAGGACAGGAAGGCTCCCTGCTCTTCTGGGCATGGCTGCTCTCCACCTACGGGCTGATTTTGCGCCTGCGCCATAAAGTGGACGTGCGCCTGGTATCGCATGCCTCCGTCATCGTGGCCGCGGTGCAGGTGTTTTTCCTTTCGCTGGTGAACTTTGCCGCGCCGCCGTTTGCCCTTACACAGGGCGCCATACCCGCCGACGGCAACGGGCTGAATCCTTTGTTGCAGTATCCGGAAATGGTGGTGCATCCGCCCCTGCTGTATCTGGGCTACGTGGGATTCACGGTTCCATTCGCCTTTGCCCTGGCCGCGTTGATCATGCGCTATCCGGGTGAAAAATGGATCCACATCACCCGCCGCTGGACCATGGTCACCTGGGGACTGCTGACCGCCGGCATCTTCATGGGCGCGCACTGGGCCTATGCCGTGCTCGGCTGGGGCGGATACTGGGGCTGGGATCCGGTGGAGAACGCATCCCTGCTGCCCTGGCTCACCGGCACCGCCTTTCTGCATTCGGTGATGATGCAGGAAAAGCGTGGCATGTTGAAAGTCTGGAATGTGTGGCTGATTTTTATCACCTTCCTGCTTTCGATCTTCGGCACTTTCCTCACCCGCAGCGGAGTGGTCAGCTCGGTGCATGCCTTCGCGCAATCTTCCATCGGCACATGGTTTGTCACCTTTCTGGCACTGACTTTCGCCGTTTGCACCTTCTTTTTCGTAAAGAACCGCTCGCATCTGCGCAGCGAACACAAGCTGGAATCGCTGGTGTCCCGCGAGTCCAGTTTCCTGTTCAACAATCTGATCCTGCTGGTGGCCTGCTTCACCGTGCTTTGGGGCACCTTGTTTCCGGTTCTGAGCGAATGGGTGGTGGGACACAAGGTCACCGTGGGGCCGCCGTTTTTCAATCGCGTGAACATCCCGGTGGCGCTGCTGCTACTGCTGTTGACCGCGGCCGGACCACTGCTGGCCTGGCGTAGAACCTCGCTGGAAAGCCTGCGGCGCAATCTTCTGTGGCCCGCTCTGGGTGCGATTGCCGTAGCTGTTGCCTTGATCGCCGGCGGCATGCGCCCCTGGCAGGACCAGTCCTATTTTTACGCCCTGATGGCGATTTCGCTTTCGGCTTTAGTCACCTTCACCGTGTTTTCCGAGTTCTATCGTGGCGCGCGCGTCATCGCCCGGCACACCGGCAAGGGACTGCTGCTTTCGGCCGTGCAGCTGACCCGGCGCAATACCCGCCGCTACGGCGGATACTTCGTACACTTCGGCGTCGTGGTGATCGTCATCGGGCTTTCGGGCTCGGCCTTCAACCTCGACAAGGAACAGGAGATGCCCAAAGGGGCGCAGATGGAGATTGGCCGGTACCGGCTGGTCTGCGATTCCTATACCGAGGACGATAACCCCAACTATCACAGCGAGTGGGCCATCCTGCGCGTGATGCGCGGCGGCAAGCAGATCGCCACCATGTATCCCGAACAACGCCTCTACAAGGCCAGCGGACAACCGGCCACCATCGTGGCGAACCGCTCGACGCTGCAGGAAGATCTGTATCTCGTCTATGCCGGCCGCAATCAGGATACGGGAGCACCCATCATCCGCGCTCACGTCAATCCATTGGTGATTTGGATTTGGATCGGAGTCAACCTGGTGCTGGTTGGCACCATCGTGGCTTTGCTGCCGAACCTTCCGGCGGGAAAACTTACCACTGCGGTACGCCTGCCGAAAGCCGCGGAAGCCGAAACCGTGGGAGCCGGCAGCCGATGAAGAAGCACAAAAACATTCTCGCATCGAGCCAGATGGCATCTCGCACTGCGGCGCAGTGCCGCGGAGAAACATCCGAAAAGGAAAAACCCCTTTCGGGTCGATGCCAGGGCATACATCCACCTCCCATACCCCCGGAGCGGTCCAGCTCTGGTTTTGGTTTTGCCGCTCAGCGTCTCTGCGCCTTTGCGCGACTTCCGGTTTTGGGCCTGCTCCTGGCACTCCTGACCCTGGGCGCCACTACCGACAGCAGCACGCGATTTTATACCCTGGGCCACCGGCTGATGTGCACCTGCGGTTGCAATCAGGTACTGCTGGAGTGCAACCACGTGGGCTGCCAGTCGAGCGAGCGTATGCGCGGAGAACTGATGGCAGCGATGCAGCGCGGCGACAGCGACGATCAGATTCTGGACTGGTTCGTTCAGAAGTATGGTCCGGTCGTGCTGGCCGCACCAACGCAAACCGGCTTCAACCGCGTCGCCTGGCTCATGCCCTACGTCGCATTGTTTGGCGGGCTTATCCTGACCGGGCTGCTGGTGCGCCTGTGGCGTTCGCGGTCCTCCGCCCGGCCCGTGGCCGGCCATTCCCATCTGGATTCCGCTGAGCTCGATGCCTTGCGCCGCCAGGTGCACGAGGAGACCGAATTATGAACCTGCCGTTGCTGGCCGCTCAAGTGTCCAACGCCGGATCGGATACGCCGGCGGTGCTACTGCTCTGTTTCGCCCTGACCCTGGCCTCGCTGTTTTACACCTTCTATCTGCCGGAAGAGCTGCTGGAGGCGCCGGAGAAGAGCCGCCTGACATTTCTGCGCGAGCGCAAGGAGTCCATCTACGAGAATCTCCGCGACCTGAACTTCGAGTTCAAGGCCGGCAAGTTTCCCGAGTCCGATTACCGGCAGATGAGCAACTCGCTGGAAGAGGAAGCCGCGGCCCTGCTGGCGGAAATTAAGAATTTGGAACACGTGTGATTGCTGATTGGTGATTTGCGATTGGTGATTTGCCAATGAAAGGCGGGCGGCAACGGACAATGTCACTTACTTTACAGGCTAACGGCAGCTACGAACCGCGAAACGGTTGTCATCCTGAGGGCAGCGACCGGCGCTACACCGGCATCGCAAGTTTCCGGCACCATCGACCCGCCGGCAGGCAGGCCGGGTCCTCTGTGGTGAAAGTGTCCTGCTTGATTGCAGTCGTCATGATTCTGGCCTTGGCAGCGCGGGCCGAAACCTTGCAGGGCACGGTGACCAACGGCACCAACGGCAAGCCCGATGCGGGCGATGAGGTCACGCTGATCTCGCTGGGCCAGGGCATGTCGGAAACCGCGCACGTCCGCACCGACTCCTCCGGCCGTTTTCAGTTCACTTATTCCGACACCGGCATGCCGCATCTGGTGCGCGCGACGCATCAAGGCGTCGGCTATTTCCATATGGCGCCGCCCGGAACCACTTCGGTGGAAATCCAGACCTTCGACGTAGCCAAGCGGCTGGAAGGCATTTCGACCACCGCTGAGGTGGTGCGTTTTCAAAGCGATGGAAGCAACCTGCAAGCAAGCGAACTCTTTTCCGTACAAAATGCCTCGCAGCCACCGCGCACCCTGGCCGAAGAGCGAAGTTATGAAATCGCTTTGCCCGAAGGCGCCGTTGTCGACGAGGCCGGAGCACGCGCCCCCAACGGCCAGCCCATCAACACCATGCCGGACGCGGTGCCGGGGCAGCCATACCATTACGTCTATAGCTTCCCGCTTCGTCCCGGCGAGACCCAGTTCGAAATTTCCTATCACCTGCCTTACACCAGCTCGCATACCGTGGTGAACGCCACGCTGGTGCATGGCATGCAGCATTATGTCGCCGTCCTGCCCAACTCCATGCAGTTCAGCGCCACGGGAATCAATTTCGCGCCTCTGGAAGGCCAAAAAGACGCCAACGTACAAGTGGCGAGCAACCCTCAGGCCGGCGACCGCTTCGCCATGACCATCTCCGGCACCGGCGTTCTTGCCGATGAAGGCGGCACGGACAGCGCAGCTCCAGCCGCCGGCGCTCAAATGGGCCAGGGTCCGGGAGGGGGTTTGGGCAAGCCGATCGATTCTCCCGATCCCATCTCGAATTACCGCTGGCCATTGCTGGGCGGACTGGCCGTGTTGCTGATCGCGGGCGGATTTTATGTGACTTCGAATCGATCCTCCACCGTGGCCATGGCTGCCGCCGCGGAAGCGGCTTATTCTCCCGCGGTGGCAAAGGCGCAACCATCGGCTGTGGTGCCGGCGGCACTTTTGACTGCCTTGAAGGAAGAGCTATTTCAACTGGAGGTCGACCGCCAGCAGGGCCGCCTCAGCGAAGAAGAATACAAGCAGACAAAGGCCGGATTGGATCTCGCGCTGAAGCGGGCGGTAAGTCGCCTCTAAACCTATGGCGTAAGCGAGCTTGGCCCCCGGCGCAATGACAGTTACCGTGGAAGTTTGTGGTGTTGAACTTGCGAAAGCGAGCAAAACACCGGTCATGGTTCCCGAAAAGCCTACGATTTCTCCTGCCGTTTGCGAATGAATGCCGGCACGTCCAGATCATCTTCGCCGAACGAAGCGTTGACGTTTTTAATATCGTCAACCGACGTTTCATCGCGAACCGAAGACACGGGTTCGGCCGCTCTGCGGATCGGCGCGGCATTGCCGGAAGCTTCCGGCTCGCTGGTGCGCATCCGGTCGCTCTGCGGAAAGTAGTTGGTCGCGGTGCGCGTTTGCTGAATGGCGGTAGCCGCGGCTGACACCGTATTTTCCTTGCGCTCGAAATGCTTGAAGCCGGTGGCGATCACGGTGATCTTCACCTCGTCCTTCATCTTCTCGTCCATCACGGCGCCGAAAATGATATTGGCGTCTTCGTGCGCGGCGCTCTGGATGATGCTGGAAGCCTCGTTCACCTCGGCCAGCCGCAAGGAACTCGATCCGGTGATATTGATCAGGATGCCGCGAGCGCCGTCGATGGCGCCGGCTTCCAGCAATGGTGAGGCGATGGCGCGCTGCGCCGCATCCACTGCGCGATTTTCGCTCTTGGAGGTGGCGGTGCCCATCACCGCGTAGCCCATGCCGGCCATGATCGCCTTGACGTCGGCAAAGTCGCGATTGATGATGCCGGGAATGGTAATGATGTCGGAAATACCCTGCACCGCCTGGCGCAGGATATCGTCGGCCACGCGAAACGACTCGAAGAAGCCCGCGTCATTGGCCACCGCCAGCAACTTCTCGTTCGGAATCACGATGGTCGTGTCGACCGAATCGATCAGCTCCTGCAAGCCGCGTTCGGCCTGCGACATTCGCCGTTTGCCCTC
>CAZUCM010000048.1:0-12440 GCA_964619235.1 uncultured Terriglobales bacterium | reverse complement strand
GCCAATGCTTTTTTCGTGGCCGCGGAGTTCGCGCTGGTCAGCGTCCGCGATACGCGTATTCAGCAGCTTTTGGACGTTCACCGCATCGGCGCCCGCATCGTACAGAAGCTGCACTCCCGCATAGACGAGCTTCTGGCGGCCGTTCAGCTGGGGGTTACGCTGGCCAGCCTGGCTCTGGGCTGGATCGGGGAGGCTGCGCTGGCGCGCCTGCTGGAAAATGCTTTCCAGGGCGTTCATTATCCCGTGGTCTACGCCCATGTGGTTGCCATTCTGGTGGCCTTTGTCCTGATTACCTATCTGCATACCACCTTGGGCGAACTGGTGCCGAAGTCGGTCGCCCTGCATCGTGCCGAGCGCGTGGCGTTGGCGGTTGCCGGTCCCATGGAGATCTTCATTACCGCCACCAAGCCGTTCCTCTACGTGATGACGCATACGGCGCGGGTACTTTTGCGGCTCTTCGGCGTGCCGCAGATCCGCCAGGGCGGCGTCCACTCGCCGGACGAGTTGAAGCTGATCGTCACCGCCAGCCGGCGTCTCGGGTTGCTGCCGGCCTTCGAGGAAGAGCTGATCCACCGTACGCTGGAGATGGGAGACGTGACAGCGCGCGAGATCATGGTGCCGCGTCCCGATATTTTTTCCCTGCCGGCCGACCTTTCGCTGGACGAAGCGCTCACGCGGGTAGTGGAAGAACAACACTCGCGCGTGCCCGTGTACGACCGGCAGCGCGGACCGGAGCATATCATCGGGGTGCTTTACTCCAAGGATCTGACCCGCTGGATGCGCCTGCGCCTGGTGCTTTCGCACGATACCGCCGAACGGCTGGCGCTCATGGAGGTGCGGCATCTGATGCGCGACGTCCTGGTGGTGCCGGAAACCAAGGCGCTGCCGGAGTTGCTGGAGGAGTTCAAGACCCGCAAGCGGCATCTGGCTGTCGTGGTGGACGAGTTTGGCTCGACCGCCGGAGTGGTGACCGTCGAAGACGTGCTGGAACAATTAGTGGGCGAGATCGAGGATGAATTCGATATTGCCCGGCAGCCGCTGCCCGCCGGGGCAACCACCATGCTGCTCGACGGTTCCGTCCCGCTGCGCGATCTGGAGACGCAGTATCAGTTGAAGTTGCCGCGGGAAGAGGGTTATGAGACCATCGCGGGCTTTGTGCTGGCGCATTTGCAGCGTATTCCCCGCGGCGGCGAAAGCTTTGAATACGAAGGCCGGCGATATACGGCGATGGAGATGGACGGTCGCCGCATTGCCAAAGTGAAGGTTGAAATGGCGGAAGGAGCAGTGGCAGATTGAGTCATTGAGTCATTTGGCAGAGCTTGCTTCATAATCGTTGGCCGCACAAGAGTGATTAGTGGGCCACGAAAGATGGTTTTTTCGCTTTGCTCAATTAGCGAATTGCCCGATTCCTCCATCTAAAGAATGGTTCGCTATCTCACAACCCGTTTGGCCTATACGCTGCCGGTGGTCTGGCTGGTGGTGTCGGTTGTGTTTTTGCTGATCCATCTGGTGCCTGGGGACCCGATTCAACAGATGCTGGGAGAAGGCGCGGCCGGCGCCGATGTTGCGGCTGTCCGCCACCAGTACGGGCTGGATCTGCCGGTTTCGCGGCAATATGCGAATTACTGGCTGGGAGTGATGCATGGCCGCCTGGGAGAATCGCTGCGCTTCCGGCAGGACGTGGGCAGCCTGATCGGCGCGCGCTATCCGTTCACCTTGCAGTTGACCTGTGCGGCGCTGCTGGTGGCTCTGCTCCTGTCGATTCCCGCAGGCGTTTATTCGGCAGTCCACCGCAATCGCTGGGGCGATCGTGTGTTGAGTCTGGTGTCGTTGCTGGGGCTTTCGTTCCCGAACTTCGCGCTCGGGCCCCTGCTGATCCTGCTGTTTGCCGTCAAATTCGGGATTCTCCCGGTATCCGGCGCCGGCGGCGTGGCCGACCTGGTGCTGCCGGCCATCACCATGGGCGGCGCGATGGCCGCTATCCTGACGCGCATGGTGCGCACCTCCATGCTCGAAGAGCTGAACCAGGATTACGTTCGCACGGCTCGCGCCAAAGGGTTGAGCGAGCGCACGGTGGTGTATAAACACGCGCTGCGGAATGCGCTGATCCCCGTGCTCACTGTGGTGGGCCTGCAGTTTGGCGCGTTGTTGGCGGGAGCCATCGTAACCGAAACCATTTTTTCCTGGCCGGGGATCGGACGGCTCACCATACAGGCCATCAATAATCGTGATTACCCCGTGGTGCAGGGATGTGTCCTGGCCATCGGGCTGACCTATGTCGCCGTCAACTTTCTCACCGACTTGTTGTGCTCGGCGGTGAACCCGAGGATCAGACAGTAATGGCTGCAACGATTCCCATTCCTTTCGTATCCGTACCGGAGAAGCCGGGAATCTGGCGGATGGTGCGGAAGAATCCCCTGGCGGGGGCGGGAGCAGTGCTGATCGTGCTGTTTACGGTGCTGGCTGTTTTTGCGCCTTGGCTGGCGCCACAAGATCCGGCCCATATCGAGCTGTCGGCGCGCCTGGCTGGGCCTTCGGCGGCCCACTGGTTCGGCGCCGATGAACTGGGACGCGATATTTTTTCGCGCCTGATCTATGGCGCCCGTATTTCCATGCTGGTAGGCGCCAGCGTGGTGACCTTTTCTCTGCTGCTGGGTCTGCTGGTTGGCTCGATGGCCGGATATTATGGCGGCCGCGTTGACCGCTTCTTCAATGTTGTCGTAATGAACGCGTTTCTTTCTTTTCCCGGAATCCTGTTGGCCATCGCTTTTGTGGCGTTTTTAGGACACGGGATCTTCCATCTCATTCTCGCGCTTTCCATCGGCGGTTGGGTGGGTTACGCGCGGCTGGTGCGCGCCCAGGTACTGGCCGTGCGCGAGCGGGAATTCGTGGAAGCCGCGCGCGCCCTGGGCGCCGGAGATGTGCGAATTCTTATGCGTCATATTCTTCCGAATATCATTCAGCCGGTGATCGTGCAGGCGGCCATCGGCATGGCCGGAGCCGTGCTTGCCGAGGCCACGATGAGCTTTCTAGGGCTGGGCGTTCCGCCACCAACGGCCAGCTGGGGCGCCATGCTCAATGACGGCCGCTCGCACCTGTTCGATGCGCCGCATCTGGTGCTGTTTCCCGCCCTCACCGTGATGCTTGCCGTGCTGGCTTTCAACTTTATCGGCGATGCCCTGCGCGATTACCTCGATCCCCGCTCGCGATTGGAGTCGGGGCTATAAGGCGGAAATTTAGCACCTGCGGCAAAGGGGGGAACCTGATGATGAAGCGCGGCTTATGGTACAGCCTGCTATTGCTTCCATGGATCGGATTGGGAGCTTTAGCGCTATGGGTGTGGTCGGTGTGGAATCAGTTGCCGCCGCGTATGGCGGTGCACTTTAATGCCGCAGGTCAGCCGAATGGATGGCAAACGCCGGTGCAGCTGGCCACGACTGCGGTGCCGTTTCTGGTTGTCCTATTGGCCATCATGACTTGCGCGGCGGCCTGGTGTGGCAACCGCGAAGACGAATATCGCCTTCTTCCCGTGGCTTTTGCCGATGTCTTCTGCCTGGGACTGTTGTCGGTCTTCGGCGCTATTGTTTATTCCAGCCTGAATGCCGGTTGCGGGATCATGGACCATATGGCCGGAATAGTGCCCTTTATGATCGCTTCCGTGATAGGCATGATTTTGTTTTCCAGACGCGTTTCTGCCAGGCAGCCGCCGCAGAGGGAGCCGCACTGGACGCCGCCCGGCGGTCCGGTTTCGAAAAATCCAGGGCAGTTGATTGCCGAGGAGGTTCATGCCGGAAAAGCTTGGGCGTGGCTCCTGGTGGCCGTGGCGCCGGCCGCAGCAGGCGCAGGCTTTGGCATCTCTCTGGCGGCCCACTCGGTCATACCGTGGCTTCTTCTTTCGCTCTCTACCCTGATGGCGGTGTTGGCAGTTCTGCTGGCATGGGATGGCTTCCACTACCGCTTTACCTCCACTGGACTGGAAGTTCGCTCTTTGGGGATTCGATTTTGCTGGATTCCTCTACCGGAGATCAAGGAATACCGGGCCGAAGAGTGCCGTCCGCTTACTGATTTCGGAGGATGGGGCTGGAGGGCGTCACGGGGGCAAAGGGCGTTTATCTGGTCCGGCCACAGCGGAGTGCGCGTGCGCGCCTGGAACGGGGATGTTTTCCTGGGGCATCAGGACCCCAATCGCCTGGTGCGCGACCTCGACGAAATGATGAAACATACGCACGCATGAAATTCCCTACTCTTCCGGCAGCGCAATGGCAATGCCCTCGGCCATTTCCGGCGCTTGCAATTCGCGGGGACGCTTTTCCACTGGGGCGAGTTCGGGAATCTCTTCCCTGGCGCTGATGCCAAGTTCGGGAAACTTGCGCGCAGTCACCAGCACGCGGCCCTCGAGCGAGGCAACCGACCGGTTGTACAGGTCTACGGCTTTGCCGAGGCTGCCTCCCAGGTCGCGAATGTAGCCGGCCATGGTGCACAAACGGTCGTAGAGTTCCTTGCCGCGTTCGCTGATCTCCTGTGCGCTCTCGGTGATCCGTTCCTGGCGCCAGCCATAGGCGACCGCCTGCAGCAGCGCGATCAGCGTAGTTGGAGAAGCGGGAATCACCTTCTGGCTGACGCCGTATTCGATCAGCCCGGCGTCCTGTTGCAAGGCGACGCTGAAAAAAGTTTCCCCGGGCAGAAACATCACCACGAAATCGGGGGTCGAGGACAACTGGTCCCAGTAAGCCTTGGAGCCGAGTCCGGTCATGTGGTTGCGGATCTGGCGGGCATGGCTTTCCAGTTGTATCCGGCGGGCGTCCTCGTCGGTGGCTTCCAGCGCATCGAGATAGGCTTGCAGCGGCGCCTTGGCATCGACCACGATGGTCTTTGCTCCCGGCAGGCGGACAATGAGATCGGGGCGCAGCTTACCGCCGTCGGTGTTGAGGGACAACTGTTCCAGGAAGTCGCAATAGGGCAGCATGCCGGCCAGTTCCACCACCCGGCGCAGCTGGATCTCGCCCCATCGGCCGCGAACCTGCGGAGCGCGTAACGCTTTCACCAGATTGCCGGTTTCCGCCTGGAGCCGTTCCTGGGTGGCGATCAGGGAGGCGACCTGAGTGCGCAAGCCGCCGTAAGCCTCGCCACGCTCTTTTTCGATTTCGCGGATCTGCTGATTCACGTCCGCCAGCGATTTGCGGATCGGTTCCACCAGGCCCTCGACCGCCTGTTTGCGTTGTTCCAGGTCGCCGCTGGCTTTTTCCTGATATTTCTCCAGAGTGGCTCGCGCCAATTCCAGAAACGACTGATTATTGCCTTTCAGGGCGTCGGCGGAGAGGGCGGTGAACGCTTCGCGCAGCTTGGCTTCGGTTTGTTCCACCAGCACGAGTTTTTCCGCCGTGGCCTTGCGCTCCGCTTCCAGCGTCGCCTTGAGTGCGGCTTGCTCTTCGCGCAGCGAGGCGTTGATTTCGCGCTCGCTCTTGAGCTGCTCGTTGGCCGCCGCCAGCTCCCGCTCGGCAAGGCCGGCGCGGGCGGCGACCACAAGCGCGCGCGAGCGCAGAACAAGAGCGGTTAATATGGCTCCAATGACAACCGACGATAATCCAATTAGAATGCCCATTCGCTTTTTTCGACAGCAGCTGCATTGTAGAAGGGAATTGTGAGGAACAAAAGCGGCGATTTGGCGAAAACCGGTAGCGTCGTCGGCCGTTGGCTGTTGGTCGTTGACCGGAAAAACCACGTTTCCCGTTTTCCGTCTTCCGTTTCCCGTTGGAGCCTCCGGCTGCTCTCATGCGCCTTGGTTGGATTTCTGCTCGGTGCCGGGTCGATCCTATGGGCGGGGCCTCAGGGCGCCGTGCCGCCGCAGTTGGACGGAGGCAGCCGCGCAACCGAAAGCGGGGAAGGAACGGCGGCAGCAGCGCGGCAACTCTTCGATCTGCTCAACGGCGAGCGCGTCAAAGCCGGATTGGCGCCTATGGCCTGGGACGATCGTCTGGCGGCCGCTGCGCAGGAGCATGCGCGGCTGATGGGACATGAAAACCGGCTGGCGCATCAGCTTCCCGGCGAACTTCCACTGCAGCAGAGGCTGACGGCCGTTCCCCTCAACCACGCGGGCGAGAATGTGGCGGTTGCCGGGACCGTGGCGGAGGCCCACACGGGGTTGATGGGTTCACCTCCACATCGCGCCAATATCTTAAGCAGCGAATTCAATGCGGTGGGGATCGGCGCGATTTGGACCGGCATGGGCCTGTGGGTGGTGCAGGATTTTGCCGAACGTATTCCCGAACTCTCGGGGCAGGCGGCGGCCGATCTAATTGCCAATGCTTATGCGCAGGCCCGCACAGAGGCCGGGCAGAAGCCCTTGCCGCGAACCGAGGTGGAGAATCTGTCGCGGCTGGCCTGCGACATGGCGCGCCATGGACGGGCGGATGCTTCTCCCGTTCTTCAGCTGCCGGATGCGCACTATGCGGTCGCCTACACCTCACTGGCTCCCGGGCAGCTGCCGCCTGATATGCTGCGCGTGCGGGCGGTGCGCGACGTCAAGCGGTTTGAGGTTGGCGTTTGTTTCGCACGAACCGCGAGCTACCCCAGCGGAACCTATTGGGTGCTGGTCGGTTTCTTCGTGCATTGACCGGCCTACATGGGTTCAATGGCCAGGATTCTCTTGGTAATGATCTGTGTCAGCTCATCCTGGTCGCATTCAAAGTGCCGGCGTATACTCTCCGGAAGCTCGCGGACCAGATCCTCGTAAGTCGCCGGATTTGCATTTCCGCCGGCGCCAAAGCCAAGGGCGTCGGATATCCGGCACCCATAGTGGACAACGGTCAGGAGATCGAAGCGGCCCTCTTCCTGGGGCGCATGGTGCCGCGACATAACTTCGACGAATTCCAGAGGGAAGTTCCAGGTGAGACTGAGTGCGTTGCCGGCTTCGCAATGATCCGTGCCAAAAACATCTTTCTCGCGTTGCATCATGTCGCGGGATCCGTCTCCCGTGGTTTTCAGCAGTTCGGAGAATTCCTCGGGCCGGGCAACGGCAAGGGCCAGCCTGCCCAGATCGTGAATCATCCCGGCAGTGTACGCCACTTCTTTGTCCAGCATTGGAATGGCTGCATTCCGCGAGTTTGAGTCGGCGGTTTGACGGGAAGGCTTGCCATTTGCCCTGGGGCTGACCAACCAGCCTCCGCCGGGGTTGGATGCTGCTCCGGCGCCGCTGACTCTGGCCAATTCTTCAGAAATCATGGCGCATGCCAGACAATGCCTCCAGCAATCCCTTATTGCCGGAATCCGCAAAGCCGAACCCAGATAATTTCTTACCCCAATCGTCAACACCACCGCTTTGAGACGTTTGAATCCCAGCAAGGTGACGGCTTGCATGGTGCTTTTAATGTTCGCGCGAGTTTGATAAAGCGGACAGTTGGCGATACGTAAAAGCTCAGAAGCAAACGCCTGATCGGTGTGGATCGCGTCATGTAGTTCGCGCAGGCTCGTCTCGTTACTCGACACCAGTTTCATGGCCCGTAGAGCCACCGCGGGGAAGGGTGGGAGTTCAGCCAGAATGGGAGGTTTTCCGGGCAGATAAACCGGCGCCCGCGCTTGAAAGTCGTCCAGCACGGCGTCCATCACGAAGTTTTGCCCGAATTGTTGCTGCTGTTCGTCTCTCGAGTTAAAGCCGGGTAAGTTCTGCGCCATGGCTGATCCGCTATGACCTCAGCTTTTCACATCGGCGCCTAATGAGAATTCTTTAATTCCCCATTCATTTGGGTTAGGCGGCTGTGCCCCGATTCCGCAAGGCGCCGCCCTCTAAAGCGCCGCCAAGGCCTGGTCGAGATCGGCGATGATATCTTCCACGTCCTCGATGCCCACCGACAGCCGTATCAGGCCCTGGGTGATGCCGACGGCCTTCTGGCGTTTGGGTCCCAATTCCGCATGGGTCATGGTGGCCGGGTGGGAAACCAGGGTCTCCACGCCACCCAGCGACTCCGCCAAAGTGCAGACCCGCAAGCCCTTAAACAGCAACTTTACATTAGCCACGGAACCGGTATCGAATGCGATCATCGAACCGAATCCGGACATTTGGCGCTTAGCCAGTTCGTGCTGGGGATGTCCGGGCAAGCCCGGATAATATACGGCCTTCACTTTGCGATGATGGCTCAGGAATTCGGCGACCGCGCGGCCGTTCTGGTCATGTTGCCGCATCCGCACCGCCAGAGTCTTGCTGCCGCGCAATAACAGCCAGGCTTCGAAGGGAGAAAGGATAGCGCCGGCGACCTTCTGTACAAAGCTGAGCTTTTCGACCTGGTCGGGACGCGTGCATACCACCACGCCGCCCAATCCGTCGCTGTGTCCGTTCAAAAACTTCGTGGTCGAGTGCAACACCATATCGGCGCCGAATTGGATCGGCTGCTGGAAATATGGCGATACGAAGGTATTGTCCACGACCAACTCGATCCCCTTGCGGCGGTGGCAAATGGCGGCAACGGCAGCCAGATCGGTAAGCGTAATCAGGGGATTCGTCGGAGTTTCGATAAAAACCATACGGGTGTTGCGCCGGATGGCTTTTTCCACCGAGCGCAGGTCGCTGGAATCCACGTAGGTAAACTCCATGCCGTAATTTGCCAGGATTTCATTGAAGAGGCGCGGCGTTCCGCCATACACGTTATGCGTGCAGACGACGTGGTCGCCGCTCTTCAGCAGAGTGCAAAGGGCATTGATGGCAGCCATTCCGCTGGCAAAGACGCGCGAGGCGATACCGCCTTCCATGGCCGCAAAGTTCTGCTCCAGGCGATCGCGCGTGGGGTTGGTCACGCGGGAATACTCGTAACCCTGGCGCGGTTTGCCAATCTCATCCTGAACGAAGGTGGAGGTGGCAAAGATCGGAAACGAGACCGCGCCGGTCAGTTGTTCCGGCTCTTGTCCGGCGTGAATGGCTATGGTGGAAAATCCCAGAGTGCGCTTCTTCGACATTTGTTTTCTTACCTGGAGAAAATTGGAGACTCATGTATCGTGCAGCGACAGACGCATGCGATTGCGGCTGGTGTCAGTGCACGAATGAAGCCGTGCACTGACACCAACCCGGGTTTCCAGGCAAGCATCGGAGCCGCGCTCCGGCACGGATCGTGGCTTGCGGGAACGCCAAAACTGGGGCCGCCGGTTGCCGTTCCTAGGCCGCGATTGCCGCCACCGCCAACTGCTGCGATTGTTGACGCAAATTTTCGAACAGAACACTGGAAAGGTAGCGCTCGCCGAAATCCGGCAGCACGACCACGATCAATTTGCCGGCGTTTTCCGGGCGCTGCGCAACCTTGACCGCCGCCGCCGCCGCCGCGCCGCTGGAAATGCCCACCAGCAGTCCTTCTTCCTTGGCCAGACGCCGCGCCCTCTCAATGGACTCGTCGTTGCTGACCTGGATAATCTCGTCGATCAATTCGGTTTTCAGCACGCCCGGAACGAAGCCGGCTCCGATGCCTTGAATCTTGTGCGGCCCGGGTTTTCCTCCGGAGAGCACGGCACTCTCCACCGGCTCAACCGCGATCGCCTTAAACTGCGGTTTTTTGGGCTTGATGTACTCGGAGACGCCGGTCAAGGTGCCGCCCGTCCCAATACCGGAAATCAGGATATCCACCGCTTGGTTGCTGTCCTCCCATATCTCCGGACCTGTGGTCTGGAAGTGGATCGCCGGATTGGCCGGATTGGTGAACTGCTGCAGGATGTAGCCATCCGGGGTCTGACGTTGCAACTCTTCCGCTTTGGCAATGGCGCCCTTCATTCCGTTGGCTCCGGGAGTGAGAACGATTTCGGCACCATAGGCGAGCAGCAGTACGCGCCGCTCCAAACTCATCGTCTCCGGCATGGTGAGGATAAGCCTGTAACCTTTGACGGCGGCGACAAACGCCAGAGCAATTCCGGTGTTGCCGCTGGTCGGTTCAATCAGCACTGTTTTGCCGGGGGATATCTTTCCGGCACGCTCGGCGGCTTCGATCAAGGCCAGGCCGATGCGGTCTTTTACGCTGTTGGCCGGATTAAAGCATTCCAGCTTGGCCGCCACCCTGGCTTGAGCGCCGGCGGTGACTTTGGTGAGATAAACCAGGGGCGTTCGCCCAATCAGTTCGGTCACATTGTTCGCAATTGCCATCTACGGCCTCCGTGAATTCGAATTTAGTTGGATGTCCAAAACAGGGGAGCAGGCTCATAAAACAACGCCCTGATTCGTTGCCTTTCGCTGTTGTTTGCACGACATACATAAGTACATATGTCATCTTACTAGTGATTGATCATATCGTCTACGGCGACCTTCGTCACGCGCAAAATAATGATTCGAAGGATTGGCCAAATCGATGCTGCCATGCGAGCCGTCCAGATTGGGGAATTGCCAGGAAGGTTGCCGGATAAAGTACTGAAAACATTGTGTTTTGTGTGGTATCAGGCATAGAACGGAGAGCCAATTGGCTGCCAGTGCGGAGATTCGAGCAGAGACAGGCAATTTCTTGCCGCAAATCATGTAAATCTCCTAATGTTGAAGCAGAATCAGGCCGATTATCAGGTATATGGGAGGACTGCCTAGGTACGTCCGGCGGTTGCGGTCGTGGCATCTCTGGTGCCTTGCCGGGATACTGCTCGGGGCTGTAATAGCCTGGCAGGCCTATGATCTGCGCCACGATCCCACCCGCGCATCTGCGCCATTCCGCATCGGTTATGAACAGTCGCCTCCATACCAGTTGGTGCAAGCGGACGGCTCGCCCGGGGGCCCGGTTGTGGAGATCGTAGCGAAAGCGGCCAGACGCGCCCACGTCCCGATCGTGTGGGTTCCGGCTCCGGCCGGCCCTGACGAAAGCCTGGCCAGCGGAGCTGTCGACTTGTGGCCTCTGGTCGGAGACCGGGCCGAGAGACGAAAGCGGATGTATATCTCGGCGCCCTGGATGAACAATACGCTTTTAATTGTCAGCCGGGAGTCATCCCGAATTTTCGGGCCGCAGGACGTGGCGGGAAAGACTCTGGCCTTCAGCAATCACAGCCTTGACGCCAGGCTGGCCAGGGCATACTTTCCGGGCGCCGTTCTGTTGCCCTATGCAGGCGCGCCAGAGGCCATGGAAGGCGTATGCCTGGGCCAGGCCGACGCCGGTTTAGTTTCGGCGATCGTACTGAGCCAGCAATTGGCCGCCAGCCCGGCCTGCCACGCAGCCCAGCTCAATTATGCGCCGCTGGCCCAGGGGAGTGTTCTTTTCGGTATCGGGGCCTCGTTCAAGCGTCCCGAAGCTATTCGCGCGGCCGATGCCATCCGGAGGCAGCTCAACGGAATGGCGGAAGACGGCGAAATTTCGACGACCTTCTTTCGCCACTTCAAGATGCCGATGAACGAAGCCGCGTTCATTTCCTACATGACCGAATCGCGGCGGATGAACCGGAGCCTGATGGTCGCTTTGTGCGCGCTGACGGCTCTTCTGCTGCTCTCCGGCTGGCAGAGTATGCGGCTGCGTGCCGCCCAGCGTCTGGCGGAAGCCGCTGAGCGTGCCGCCGCCGCCGGAAGCGAGGCCAAGAGCGAGTTTCTGGCCAACATCAGTCATGAAATTCGTACGCCGCTCAACGGTGTGATCGGCTTCACCGAACTGGCGCTGGAACTGAACTCGGGCCCGGAGCAAAAGGAACTTCTGGACACCGTTCTCGGATCGGCGGATACGCTGCTGGCCGTGACCAACGACATCCTGGACTATTCCAAGAGTGAGGAAGGAACACTCGACCTGCAGGAGTTGCGGGTCAACATGTCGGAGCTTGTCAGCTCTTCTCTGGCCGCGTTCGCCATACGGGCGCGGCAGAAAAACCTGGAGCTGACGGCAGAGATCGACCCGGAGTGTCCCATCGGTTTCCGTGGAGACCCGACGCGTCTGCGCCAGGTCCTCTTCAATCTCCTGGGCAATGCCATCAAATTCACGGAGCAGGGAGCAGTAACCTTGCGCGTTGCCCCGGTGCTACGGGACAAAGCCCGCTACCTCCAATTCTCGGTTTCGGATACCGGCATCGGCATTCCCGTCGAGAAGCAAGCGTGGCTGTTTAAGCCCTCTTCCCAGCCGGATGCGTTCACCACGCACAGATTCGGCGGCCGGGGTCTGGGCCTGCCGATCTCCCGGCGGCTGGTGGAATTGATGCAGGGGCGAATCTGGCTGGAAAGCCAGCCGGGACAGGGAACCACGGCACACTTTCTGATTCCCCGGCTGCCCTCCAAAGCCGCAGCCGTAACTGCGCCGGCACCGGATGCGGCATCGACCTCGGAAGCCCAAAAACCGGTCAACCCATCCGGCAAAGAGGCTGCGCTGGAAGTCAACGGCCAAGGCGCTGGAATTGACGAAAGCATCGGGCACGGCCATGGTCGCGCTCTGCGCATCCTGCTGGCGGAAGACAATGCGGTGAACCAGAAGTTGGCCTTGCGGATACTGGAACGGCGGGGACACATGGTGATGGTGGCG
>CAZUCM010000047.1:0-12472 GCA_964619235.1 uncultured Terriglobales bacterium | reverse complement strand
AACCAGTTCCCGAGCAGGTAGACTATAACCGCATATACAGACGCCAGGATTAGGTTCGAGAGGACCTGTGCCTTAAGGGCACTGCCCCAGTATTTGTCTGGCGATGTACCGCGACTGAGGACCGACGGGCCGACTACAAACACCTCTGCGATTACCGTATTAATGACCGGCATTACCGCCCCAACGCCGATCTCCACCGCACGACCAGCGAGAAAACCGCACGCCACGGCACCGATGTAATGGCGAACTAGGATTTGTCTAATTCTTCTCATGCAATGACCTGACATTCGCACCCTCCGAAAATGTTTTCACCGCGGTTATATCATTGACCATTTTTCTGGACCTTGCTGGCCTCATTGTCAACTATGAGCACACTACGGCTCAGTGCAGAACGGCACGCACGACCTACTGCACACCCGGCTCCGATCTCGACCACCGAGCCTTCCGGATGGCGGACGAGAAACTCTTTGACCCACTCGTCGAGCATCGCGCTCCGCAGGACGCCCATCACGACCCGCCACCTTTGCTTGAATCGTCGAAAGTCCCAAGCGATAAATTGGGCCATCTCGACGGCCTTCGCATCGTTCAGAATCGGACGCTTCCCGCGCGAATCGAGCGCGCGCGCATAAAGCGGAACCAGCAGCGTCACCTGTGCGGGGCCAAGCCGGATGGATTGCTTCGCGCCCAAATTCAACGCATTATCAAAGCAAGCACAGGCTGCGTCAACCGGCACATTTCGAACCTTATTCGTGTTCACCTATCGGAAAGGAATCGATGCATTCGTGGATTACGGCTCTCGAACCCCGCTTCTCAACCCGGCGCGATCCGCCTTAGCCACTACCGCAGATTGACAGGGTACATTCCGTCACCGGTTTAATTGTCTCAGGCGGCACATGGACTCGCTTGACGCTCCTGCAATACGTTCTCGGGGTAGGCGCGCAAAAACATCTCCCGACCGCTTGTGCTGATCGCCCGCGAGTTGGCCACGCCAGTTTAATTTCTGCCAGAAAAGTTTGAGCCTCAGTCCTACTTTTGTTGCAGCGACGCGATGTACTTCGTCAGATTGCGAACACGCAATTGCGTGACGCCGTCGCTAGTGGTTCCCATTGCCTCAAAGATCGGACCCCAAACCGGCATCTCCTTCGAGCCGTGACCAGACGCGGCGGAGTCACCCTTGATCGTCTGGATTACGTAATTCTCCGGAAACTTGCCTCCATTCCTTGCCGCAAGTTGTGTTAAATCCGCAGGGGCTAACTTCAGGGCGGAGGCCGCCGGGCCCTGTCCTTTGCCGTCCTTGCCGTGACAGGAGGCACAGTAAGCGACATACATTTTCTTGCCGGAGGATGGGGGCGTGTATGGTACAGGGGTTTTCTTGACTTGGGGCTTGGAATCTCCTGAGGCTGCCGACTCCTGGCCCGAACTACCGCCCGCGAGAAGGGCGACCGGTATTGTGATCAGAATGGCTGCGGCTATGCAAATCAACCGTCGGGGCATAATTAGTCTCCTCACATGCAACCCGCGCTAAACTCGTAAGAACCTGGAACCCAGGCCGCCGGCAACGAGATAGTGGTTATTCTTCAAACGGCGCTCTCGGCTCTAGAATTGCATCTTGGCTTGCAAAGCGACCATGCGCGGACTGCTGTCGCCCCCCAAGCCCACTCCCAGCAGTCCCGTTGGCGGAGAAGTCGTAGACGAAAGCGCTCCGAATCCCGTTTGGGTCGAAGGCTTTCCCGGAATGCCCGCAAGGACCATACTGGGAAGTGCGAAGTTCGGATGGTTGAAGACATTGAAAAACTGGGCATCGATCCGGAGTTTGACCTTCTCAGTAACGTTAAACCATTTCGTCAGGTAGAAATCGCTCCAGAAGAATCCCGGGCCGCGAAACTGATTCCGGCCGGAGTCGCCAAATTGGCAGTTCGCCGCACTGTCTCCACCGAGACAGGCGCCCGTACCCGGATCAACCGTGGATACAAAAGCATTCGGATTGAGCCATTGAACCGTTCCCGGCTGAGTAACGCCGGGAAGGCTGCAGTGGCGGCAGTAAGGGTCCGCTCCCGGAACGAGGCTCGCGAACTGAGGCCCACTGCCTTGTACGATACCATTGCCATTTGCTGAGTGCGGTGTGCTGAGCACAGAAAAAGGAACGCCGCTGTGCCAAAACGCGGTGCCCGATATCTGCCAGCCATTGACGAAGTGCCCCAATCGCTGATTCCGTGTTTTTATCGGCAGCTGGTATACATATTCCACGTTCAGATTTTGCCGGATATCGTAATCGCACGGGCCATAATTGCGTCGCAGGTCTCCGGGCAGGGGGGAAAGAATCCCGCCCGCCGAGAACTGCAGAAATCCGCCATTGGAGACTTCGTCCATGCACCGGCTCCAAACATAGTTGATTTGTCCTTGTAGACCTTGTCCCAGACGCTTCTCCGCCGTCAGTTGCAAGCCATTGTAGTGACTGTCCGCGCCGGTGGAAAATTGGGTTACCGCCGCAAAGCGTGGGTCGGCCGGCGTCATATAAGGAAATGGTGCAAAACAGCCTGGGCACACGGTTTGGTAGCCGTTTACCTGGGTCAAAAACGGTTGATCGATGGCGCGGGTGCCTACGTATTGCGCTTTGACACTGGCAGTCGTTCCGATCTGATGTTCCAGGCCCAGGCTCCACTGCAGGATGTACGGCGCATGGAGCGTGCCGCCAGGCACGGCCGTGATCGCGACTGGCGGAAGACAGGCTGCGGAATTGGCGAGGGGAGAGACACAGGAGAGCCGGCCTTGCGAAAATCCCGATCCAAAGTTTTGATTCGCGGTGACGGTGGCGTCCACCGCGCTGTTGGGAACCCCCGGCGCGAGGGCGATGCCGCCCACGGTACCCAGCAGGCCGCCCTGAAACGTCCGGACATACGGCGGGTTCATCCCGATCACATCCGCGATACTTCCCGGCATCATGTCACTGAATAATCCAATGCCGGTACGGAGCAAGGTATTCGGGGCCACCTGCCAGGCGATGGCCGTTCGCGGCTGAAGGATTGCGATTGGCGTGGAGGAAAAAAGATTTCCCAGATGCGTTTGAATCACGGCATCGAGCGGCTGATTGACATCGTGGGAAATGGTGTCGAAAGCGCCGCTGAGCCGCGCAACCTGATCATGCGGGTTCAGGGGATTGGAGTTGAGCGTATCGCGGAGGCCAAAAGTCCACGTCAGCTTCGGGCTTATTCTCCAGGTGTCTTGGGCGTAAAGATCAACATTTAGAAAATTGAAGGGCTCGTTGACCGTTGACGGAAAAGTCTGCGTCGAGCTGGACGCCACCCCGTAAATGAATTGTGGCAAGGTTGTGTACGTCACGGTGGGTACCGTGCCTTCGCCAAAGTCGTAGTCGTTGAGGAGAAAGATGCGGGTGTTGGTCCCAAACCTTAGCTCGTGAGCGCCACGGCTCCAGGCGAGATTGTCATTGAGGAAAAACCGCGAAGCGCGCCTGCCCTGCGTCCAAGTATTGTCGAGGCCTCCGACGGTGGTGAAGGGCGCATTCGCTCCGCTGCCTTGCAACACAATCGGGAAAGCCGAAAGGGTCGCGGGGAAGTCCTGGGGCGCGAACAGGCTCTCATACCAGGAGAATGCGGGATTGAAATAGTTCACCACATTCTGCGAAAACACGTGGGCGTATCCGGCAGCAAACGAATAGAGCGGTTGAGAAGATATCGAATTGAACAACGGATTGATGGGATCGGTGTAGGCGGCCTGCAGGCCGGTGTCGGCCTGAAAGCGAACCCAAGCCGTATTGTTCGCGTCCATATTGTAGTCAATGCGAGCGGTCTGTACCTGTTCGCCGTCATCACTGGAATGGGAAACGTTTTTTCGATTCGCGCAGCCGTTGCCGTTCGCAGGCGTGCCAGAATCCAGACTGCCATCCGCGTTGAGCGGACACCCAAGTACCGCGAGAGGCGTTCCATTGGTATTCCCGAACAGCTCAAACATCCTTTGGTAAAACGGCACCATTTGCGGATCGGGTGCGTAATGCGATCCGGTCACCGAGTCCGTTCCGCCGAGAGGAAGCTGTTGCAGGACATACTGCTGGAAGGCGGAAGTGGGAACGGTTGTGGCCGTAAATATGGGCAAGGCAATCCGCACCCATTCGCTGTCGAAGAAAAAGAAGAGTTTGTCGTGCATGATCGGGCCGCCTAAGCTGCCGCCGAAGTGGTTTACGTTGGAGCGTGGCTTTATATTGCCGGGGGTCGCATTCGTAAAGTAATCCGCGGCATTCAGGATCGAACCATTCCACAGCTCATAGAGGTTGCCATGAAACTGATTGGTACCGGACTTGGTGACGTAGTTGACTTGGGCTGCGCCGTACCGACCTTGATCGACGGAATAAGAAAGAGTGTTAACCGTCACCTCCGAAATCGAGTTCATTCCCAATACCAGATTCGTTGCGAGACCGCTATTGAGATTCGTGAGTGGATCGTTGGTTTCCAGTCCGTCGACAATGTAACCGTTGGCAAGCGCGGGCAAACCATTGAACTCCACGTTGCCGTAACCGTTTGATCCGCCAACAAAATCATTGCCATTGCCTGCCGTATTAATGAGCGCCCCAGCCGCGAACTGCAAGGGGTAGGTCAGATCGCCGCCGGGATTCGGCAGGTTCTCCAGGGCTGGCGCACTTAGAGTTGTGGTGGTATTGGAATCCTCCGGGTTGATCAAAGGGGCTTCGCCGCTGACCTCCACGGTCTGGCTCGCTT
This sequence comes from uncultured Terriglobales bacterium, assembly GCA_964619235.1. Lineage (GTDB taxonomy): Bacteria > Acidobacteriota > Terriglobia > Terriglobales > Acidobacteriaceae > CAZUCM01. The sequence goes on along the minus strand of CAZUCM010000047.1, from coordinate 7,742 downwards.
GAGCCACGCTCAGGGTGAAATCCAGGGTCTGCTTCTGGCCCAGGCCCGAAACGACATTATCGTTCAGTTGCGGCTGGAATCCTGGCGCTTCCACTTTGACCAAGTAGGCGCCGGGCTTAAGCTGCGAGAAGTTGAACCGGCCCGCGGCGTCGGTTTTACCGCTCCGCGTTAAGGCGGTCTCCAGGCTGATGACAGTCACCGTGGCATTCGGCACGGAGGCGCCAGTGGCATCGGTCACCTTACCCACGATGGCGCTGGTGGTTTCGCCCTGAGCGAGGACTGACACAGGGAGAAGAAACGCGGCGGCCATTGTGGCAAGGACAAAGGCGATGACTGGCGACCAGGGAACGCAAGGTGGACCGTGGAGAGGCGCTGATGCGAGCTGTTTCATGTTTTGCTCCAGTTCTCCGAGGGCAAGCACAACAGAATCCCGACCCTATGAGACGCGATACGTCATAAGATGTTAACTATAGTTAACAGGTTGCCGATATTATGATTTCAAGACCCAGATTTTGCCGGCCGCAGGCGCGCCCAGCCGAATGGCCTTCTTTTCCACTGCCAGGGAGACGGTGCCATCGTAATTTCGTGCCTGGATAGACAGGCGTACGCCGGGGCGTATTCCTTCCTGTTCAAAGAAATCCAGCAACTTGCGGTCTCTTTCGTAGACGCTTACCACCCGGTAGCGTGAACCTGCCTGTGCTTCGCTGAGGAGGCAAAGCCCTCGTTTTCGCCGTTCCGAGGGGCTTCTCACGGCCAGACTATTCCCATGCGGGCAGGTGTCTTTTTCGCCCAGCTTTTCCACGAGCTTCTTTTCAAACGCCGGAGAGACGGCATGTTCCAGCCGCTCAGCTTCCTCGTGGACCTCGTACCAGGGCATGCCAAAAATCTCAGCCAACATGCGCTCAATCAGGTGATGACGGAAAATGGTCTGTTCGGCCACCTGCCGTCCCTGGGAAGTTAGCTGAATGCGGCCGTCGCTCTTAACCGTGAGCATGCCGTCTTTCTTCAGGCGCTTCAAGGCGGCGGTAACCGCGGGCCTGGAAACTGCAAGCCAATGAGCAAGCGTGGCGGAAATTACGGTCTCGCCTTCGGCTTCAGCCTCGGCGACGGCCTTGAGATAATCCTCTTTTGAGACAGTAATCATCGCGAAACCCAACACCGTCGTTCGGGTGCATTCTGGCCCCACTATGGATCAAAAACAGCATTGTCTCACGCCCAGCCTCATTCTGAGTGAGTAGGCCCGCCAGTTCGACCGCCTGCTGCGAATTCCTTCTGCCGATGCCAATACTTTGAATCCGCAGAAACAGCCGCAACTACATGATCGAGCCGGAGAATAGCCTCGATTGAAGGTATGGTGCGCTCCGGTTGAGAGCGCACCGGGTTGCGTCTAAAAATTAAATCCGATTTCGCCGGTGATGGCACGTGGGGTGACGTAGTGCGTCCCGCTGAAGGTGGAGAGGAAATTGTAGAGGGCGTACTTATTGGTCAGGTTGATCACCGTAAGACGCGCGCTCCATTTGTATTTGTCTCCGTGGAAGAGGTTATCGTGCCCTACGGCAAGATCGAAGAGGCTGCGGGGCGCAATGCGGGGCGGGTTGTGGTCGTCGTTTTCCGTTCCCGGCGCCGGCACCTGCACCAGCGTGGATCCGAACTGCGACGCCAGACAAGCACTGGGCAATGGCTGGGCCGGCGAGGCATGCACGTTACCGCAATAAAGGCCAGCCTGGAATTCCTGGTCCGCGGTAAAGCCGCTAAGGTCAATCGCCGGCTGGCCATTGAGCGTCGTCGACTCGGGACAGTTGTTGCCCAAGTACTTGTCGTTGCCGTAACAGGGCACGCTACCGGCAACCAAGCCGCTATCGAAGCGCCAGTTGAAGCCCATCCATGGCCCGCGTTTCCACGGCTGATATTGCATATGCGCGGTCATATTGAACTTTTCGTCATGGTCAATGCGGAACGGCAGCCCGCTCTGGCCAACGGTGACGCCCAGGCCTCCCGCCTGCGGCGGAAAGAAGCGGGCGGCCACGCTGGACATCACGACCAGCGCGCTGAAGCCATGGAGATTCGGAACACTGGCGCGCATCGCCCAACCGGGGATCTTCGAGCTGGCCCACTCGACGGGAAAGGTAATGGGTGTGTTGCCCAGCACGCTGAAATCGTAACCGTTGTGCGTGTACTTCCATATGTAGTCGCCGGAAACGACCAGATACCGGCCAAAGGCCTGTTGCAACCCGGCGTGAAATTCGTTGCGCCAGCCCGGGCCGAGTTCGGCGGGCACGCAGGGCACGAGCGCGGCGATCACGGGAAAATTGCAGCCGGTACTGGACAGCACCAGATTTTCGTTGAACGGAGTCTCCAGGGTTCGCGCGTATGAGGCGCGCAAAACGGTATTCGTGCCTTTGATCTTGTAGGAGAGCCCCAGGCGTGGCTCCGCCTGCCGGGCCACCGCCAGGCCGTTGTACAGGTCTCCTCGAATTCCGAGGTTGAAGGTCCATGGGCCGGTGGTAATGGCATCCTGCAGATAAAGTCCGAGCTCCTTCACGTCGGTGTGGCCGTGGAACAAATACTCCATACTGCCGGCGCTGGGGCAATCCGAGGAAGCCGCCGGCGTTGGCCGGGTGAGGTCGTAGCAGTTCAGCAGAGCGCTGAAGCTCGGGTTCTGCTGAAAGCCGGCTGCCACACATTGCGCGGGATCGTTGAAACCGGAAACCGCATTTCCGTTGGCGTCCACGCAAGGTGCATTCAGTAACGGGTTGACGATGCCAAGATGGTCGTTTTCGGTAAGGAAGGTCTGTTCATAGACCGCTCCCACCTTCAGGTTGTGGATGCCCTTGGTGTAACTCACATCCGAACGCAGGCCGGCATTTTTCAGGGTTCGGGCTTGAGCAATGCTTTCCGACTGAATCGGGCCAAGATCGGCAAATACGTCGTTGCTGGGATAGTAACTGTACTGGTCAGTACGCAAAAAACCACCCAGCGTAAACAGCGCGGTCGTACCGAGCAGTCTTGTCCACGAAGGGGCAACATTGTAGGTCTTGATCTGAGACCTTTGGTCGGCCGAACCCGCCGGATTTCCGAAGGGATCGGTGATATTCAGGTTGTCATACGCATTCGGAGTCCGGAACCAGGAGCGCGTGAGGTCAAGGTCCAAATGCAGCGTATCCGCCTGCGACGGCTGGTAGTCGATCCGGTCGAACAGATTCTCTTCGTTGCCCTTGTCATGAATCACCACAAATTCCGGCGGGTCAAGAAAGCGGCCGCTGTTCATGCCGTTGACGGCAATAAAATTTCCCCAGCTCTGGCCGCCATAGCCCAGATTGAAACCGGAATTCTCGGTTCCAAAACTCCCGTAAGAGGCGGTTACCCCGCCATGCGGCTGCGTCATGCCCTGTCCTGAGCGCGTTGTCACCTCGATCACCAGACTGGTTTTGTCGCCGAACTCCGCCGGCGGCGCGCCCGAGATGACTTCCGTGGACTGAATCGATTCGATCGGAATCTGATTGGAAAATACCTTGCTCTGCTGGTCGGTAATCGGCTGGCCGTCAACGGAAAAGGAATTCTCCGCATGATCGCCCAAGCCGTGGAAGAGACCGTTGGAATCGGCGGCCACGCCCGGAGTGGACAACGTCACCAGCGAACTCACCGAGGACGAAGAACTTTCAAGAGGAATCTTGTCGAACACTTGACGGTCCAAATCGGTGTGGAAGGTGGGGTCGCCTTCCAACAGGTCTCCGGCATCGGTTTGCACGGTGACGCTGGTCGCGGCGGATTCCACCTGGAGGGTGATACTGAGGTTCACTGGAACGCGGGAGCGAACATCGACGTCCTGCACGTAGGCATTGAAACCGGCGGCTTGAACGGTCATGTGGTAAGGGTTGACCGGTATGTTCGGAAAATTGAATCGTCCACTAGCATCGGTGAGGGTCGTACGAACCAGACCGCTCACCGGATTTCTAATTTCGACTTTCGCGTTCTGCAGTACCGCACCCGAAACGTCGGCGACCACACCGCTCACCGACCCCGAGGCACCACTCGCCTGCGCATAGCCAAAATGGGCTGAAAAGAGCACCGTAAGTGACACCAACAAGAGCGCGATTCGAAGATCAAACCTGCCTGATTTCAAGTTAAGCACCGGTGCAAAGGGACCGGGAGATTTCCGTACCAATCGCAAAGACATGCCTGCCTCCTAGCAGTTGAATCGATGGACATGGAGGAACGCCGCCGTAAAGGCGTGCGTCGATATCGAAACGTCAGGCGGTTCTACAGCGTTGGAGGAGGACGGCTATAAGGAGGAGCGATAGCGCCGAAGCTGCGCAGTTGCGGCTCCAGCACCAGGACTTGCGCCCGCACGCAGGCCAGCACGGGTAGCACGATGGCGGCGACAACAAGCGTCGCGGGGGTATGCAGCAGCAAACAAATCGCGCAATGCGAGTCGCCGGCCGTTCCGGCATCGAAATGGAAGTGGGCTGCCTGTATGACCGCAAAACCGGCCAACAGCAAGACTCCCAGCAACGCCAGCAGCTTGCGGAATCGTTCGCGGTCGAATTGGAGCCTCGTCATCATCTGCGTAGCAGGGCAGCTCCCGCTTCAATGCTTCAGATGCAGATTAGCACGTTTGGGAATTTGTTTTTTCTTGCCGAGAACACAAGCGGAATAAATACGCGGACGCCAGCCCAGGACGGCGTCCGCGCGGGTATTGCTAAAGGCCTGTCAGACTACGGCAGGTAGTACCGGAACGAGGTCATGACCGTATTCTCATTTGCGCCGGTCGTGCCTCCGACACCCGCCCAGGCTTTGCGGGCAACGTAGGAGTACGAGGCGCCCAATTGCAGCGAGCCTTCCCTGCCCTGCCAGAAGCGGTACCAGAATCCCGGCGTGACCTCCCATACGCTGCGATTCTGATCGCCAGACATACACGGGGAGTTTGACAACTCCGTATCACAACCGGAGTTGTTGAACCAGGGAGAGCCATAACCGGTCGCGATGGGAGGGGTAACGGTAATGAAATTGCCGGTGTTGGGATCAAATTCAGTGACGGGGCCATAGGGTGAGACGGCATCGTAGTAAGCTGCGCGTTGATAATACTCATCGCCGCCATAGAAATAGAGGTCGAACTTTGGCGTGGGGTGGGTCTCTATACCGAGAACGCTATGATAGCCAAGAACGGGTACGCTGCTGCCATCCGGGCGGAAGGTGACATCCGGACCGTCCGTGGTGCCATAGCGGCCGATGCCGCGCCCTCCCAATGCCTGGAAGGTGATGTCCACCTTGTTCGGCACCACCGGCAAGATCATGCCAATGCCAAGCCCGGCGCCTGCGCTGGTGTTGTTATATGCGCCCGCTGCCGAAGGATTAGCGGAATTTGCTGAATTTGTTGTGGAAAATGTCGTGGTATTGGCGTTTGTGTTTGCGGTGACTCCGAAGTAGTTGGGATATGCGCGATCGCGAAAAAACCGGCCGATGGCTTTGATCTCATAGTGCCCCCATCCGGGTTCGAAGGCGAGCTTCGCAATCAAGTCCGGGGCCACGGAGACTTCCGCCCGTGATTGCAAACCAAAAGAGCAATAAGGATAAGCACCCGGAACACTGGGGTCTGGGATGACCGCACACTCGCCGTTGCCCGCAGTCTGCGGGTTCTCCGCGGCAAAGGCGGCCCAGGCCTTATCGCCGATGCTTTTGACGACCCGGAATCCGGCCTGGCGCACATTGGAATAGCCGACGACATAGGACTCGTCAATCGTCATGGGGATGGCTTCGCTGAGCGGCTCGATGCCTTTGCGGTTGGTCTGCAGTAGACTCCAGTTCTGTCCTCCGGTTACCGATATTCCGTGCGGCAGATCGACATTCACAAACCCGAGGCGGAGGCGGGGTTGGACATCGTAACCCATCGAGTATGGATTGGCCAGAAAGTCCATTTCAAAGTAGCCCATGGTCTTCATTCCATGCACCGTGGTGCTGGCGCTTAACGAAATGCGGCTTTGGAGGGCGGAAAACTGAAATTCAGCAAGTCTTGAGCCAACGTTTTCTCCGAGAGGAATCATGCCGAAGTCGCTGGCGACATCGGCGCCATCGGCGTGGGAACGATAGACGCCATCGGCTGCAAGAAAACCACCGGGCACAAGCGTTATGTTATGAAACCGGAGGGCCAAGGGCGACTCTATCTCGTTGCCGCCGGTTTCGCCACTTGCCGGCGCCGCCGGGACGGTTTGCATATCGGCGGTTGCAACCGGAGCTGTTGGCGCCGGTTTACCGCTATTGACCGCTGCCTGCCCCGACGCAGCCTTCATGGCATTCAGCTCTTGGCGCATCTGCTGCACTTGCTCGCGAAGTTGCTGGAGCTCCTGCTGCATTTCCGCGTCGTGATTGGTTCCACCTGCCGGGGATGATTGGGCCTGGGTTGGAGTCGCTGAATCAGTGCTTGTCTGTGATTGCGCTTGTAGCGCCCATGTGGGTATCAAAATCAGAATGATGCAAAAGGCCCAACCGAGTCGTGCCATCTGGCTCCTTTCAATTTACTGCATAGTCTTACGACGCAAGCGAAACCGACAGGTTAGCAGCTCTGGCACTCCATAAACATAATGAAAGGTAAAGGCTATTGCCGGATGCGGAACATAGGAGAAACGGACAGGCAATCTCGCGCCGAGGCGCGGAAGCCCGGTGGCAGATAGCATGATCCCGCCTAAATTCCGCTTATTGTGGGCCGTTTGCGGTGACGGCGGGAATGATGCCAGGGGGCAAGCATGCCTGCCGGTCCTCCGTTTCGCCCGTTCGTGGCCGCCCTTACTCGCCAGCATCAGGCGTTAAGCCAACGGGCAGCCAGAGAATCTCCTTACCATCTTTCCGCATCCAGCAGCTTTATCAAATTGCGGCGGGCCTTGTATTGCGCGCGGATGGACTGGACGAGGCCGGCGAATTCCGCCGCTTTGCCGATTCGCGCTTGGAGCGGCTGCAGCTTGCGGAGGATTTCGACCACCTCTTTGTAAGCATGATGCTCCGCCGGCTGTAGTGCGCGATTGAGTTGCGCGATATAGACTTTCACGGCATCCTCGGGATGCTCCTGCTCTCGCGCCTGGGCCAGCCGAAACCAAAGGCCGGTGTTGCATCCGCCCGTAGCCGCCTCGGACCATGCCGCCTCGGCGTCGCCTTCCCAGAGAAAAATCTCCACCAGCTCCGAGTGACCATCAACAAACGGCGCCCATCGGGCCTTCGACCGGCGATGGTCCCGATTTGCGATCTCCTCGCGCAACCGGGCAAGGGCCTTCTCCCGCCATTCAGCCCACTGCTTCGCCCGGATGGCGCTCTGGTGCAAAGCCATGTAGGCACCGAGTCCGGACTGCTCGCGAAACGCGGTCCAGGCGATGGCGATGGCTTCGGCGTGCCGTTTTCGCCAGTGGTATTCCTGGATGAGGAACTCGCGTAGCCGGCTGTCGGTACGTTCGGGGAACGCTCGCAGGCCGCGCTCCGCCCACTCCAGAGCCGCTTCCCGATTGCCGGCGTCTTTGTATGTCTGCGCTATTTGCAGGAAGTTGAAGGCCTGGGAAAGATCGCGCGACTTCACCGCAATCAAATCCTCAACGTTGCCGGACTGTCTGGCCAGGGTTTCCATGATGTGGGTAATACGCCAGCGTGCACTGTACTTCGCCCGGTCATTCTCTGCTGGAGCCAGCGGGGACACTCTGGCCCACCGTGCTTCGGCAAGCTTGCGGTACATGGCCAGCCCAGCCGTGCCCAGCACCAGGGCG
>CAZUCM010000046.1:0-12500 GCA_964619235.1 uncultured Terriglobales bacterium | reverse complement strand
GATCGGCGGGCAAGTCGTCGACATCGAATCGGAACATACCAAGCCGGACGCCGCCACCCTGGATTACATCCACCGCTCCAAGACCGGAGCGTTGATTACGGCTTGTCTGGTAACCGGTGCGCTGTACGCCGGCGCTTCCGAGTACCACCTGGGTCACGTCCGTCAATTCGGCAAGCTTGCCGGTCTGGCTTTTCAGATCGCCGACGACATCCTCGACGTCACCCAGACCTCCGAACAACTGGGCAAGACGGCCGGCAAGGACATGGCCGCGGAAAAAGCCACCTATCCGGCACTCTATGGACTGGAAGCCTCCGAGCGTAAGGCCCACGAGCTGGTGGACCAGGCCTGCGCCCAACTGGAACCCTTCGGCGAGCACGGACAAACACTGAAAGAATTGGCTAAGTTTTTGGTGGAGAGAAAGAATTGAAGCCATCAGCGGTCAGCCAGGCCACTCTGGCCAGTTGGCTGATTGCTGAAAGCTGATGGCTGACTGCTGGAACGTGAAACGTGGAACCTGAAACGCTCTTAGATATTCTCGCCATTGCCGCGCATCGCGACGACGTGGAACAGACCTGCGGCGGAACCTTGCTGAAAATGGCCGAGAATGGCCATCGTACGGGCATCCTCGACCTGACACGTGGTGAAATGGGAACCCGCGGCACCGCCGCCGAACGGGCTCAGGAAGCCGCGGAAGCCGCGCGAATCCTGCGCGTAAGCTGGCGCGGTGCACTGGACATTCCCGACAGCCGGGTCGAGAACACCTGGGAAAACCGTCTGAAAGTGGCGCGTGTCCTCCGCAAAACCCGGCCGCGCGTGGTGATTCTTCCTTACTGGCAGGGCCGCCATCCAGACCACTACACCACCTCCACGCTCGGCTACGAGGCCTGTTTTCTGGCAGGCTTATCCAAACTCGATCTGTCGTCCACCGGGCTCAATCTGGAGCCGCCGCCGGAACTGGCCTCTGCAGTTTCGCAACTCGCGCCGCATCGGCCGTTCAAGATCATCTACGCCTCCCTTTACAAAGACGTGCGGCCGACCTTTGTGGTGGACATCACCGGGCAATTCGAGCAGCGTCTGCAGTCATTATTTGCCTACCATTCGCAATACCGCGACCAGGAAGCCGGCCGCGACCTCTTCCCTGCCCATGCCGAGATTCGCGCCCGCGTCGAAGCCATGGCGCGTTTTTACGGCATGCTCGCCGGCGTCACCTTTGCCGAACCCTTCGTGCAAAAAGAGGTTGGACTCGTGGACGATGTGACGGCAATTCCTGTGAAGTCGATTTGAAAAAGTTTACTTTTCACAGTTTGCAGTTTTGAGCCGGAGCAAAGCGGCCGTCCCCTGGGTACGCCGGCCTCCGGCCCGCATCGGAAGGCGAAACCCATCGGGAAATCGTCCAGTGGAAGTTGCCACTCTGCTGTGCTGTAATGGAATTTCCCCATCGAATCGAATGCCGGAGGGATTCTTGAGGACTGCAGTGGAGCGCCCGCGCGAGGGACAACCATCCACCGGCCCTACCGCTGGTTGGTCAGACACTTATCGCAGTCTGATTTTGCTTGCTGCCAGCTTGCTGGCCACCATCCCGGTATGGATACCGGAGTATCCCGCCATGTGCGACCTGCCACAGCATGCGGCCCAGGTGGCGCTGCTGCGCGCCTTGCATCACTCCCATTTCGCCTATTCGGGCATGTTCCAGGTGAATTGGTTTACCCCCTACCTTTCCGGGTACGCACCCCTCTACCTGTTGACGCCGTTGTTGGGCATTGTCCTGGCAGGTAAGGTGGTCGTCGCACTAGCGTTGGCGGCGCTGCCCTTATCGACGGCGCTGGTGATGCGGGAAACAGGAACCAACCCATACTGGGCTTTGCTCACCATCCCCGCCCTCTATGGCTTCAATTTTCAATGGGGGTTGTTGAATTTTCTCGTCGCAACCCCTCTGGGCATGGTATTCCTCTGGCTGGTGCTGCGGCACTTGCGGTCTGGCAGTGTGCGAAGTTCACTGGGATTGGCCGTTCTACTCAATCTCTTGTTCTTTTGTCACGCGCTGATCTGCGTATTCTTTGGCATGATTGCCGCCGGCTATATCGTTCTGGAGAAAAAACCATTCCTTGCCACCGTGCGCTCTCTGGCTCCCTTGGCGGCCGTGCTGCCCACGATGGCTCTTTGGCTTCATAAGACCATCTCCAATCCATTACATACAAAGAGCCCGATCATATGGAACCTCGGGTGGTTCAATACCGACTCACGGTTTTATTACGGCTCCAACAGTTGGGTGGATCGAGCCCACCCGGGAATGGGCCGCATAAACGGCTTTGTTCCCCGCCTGCTGGGGACACGGCCGGATGCGGTCTGGACGATTTACGCAATCGTTGTGTTCTCACTGCCGTTTCTGGCCGGCGCCCGCCCTGGCCGCCGGTTGAAGGCCTGGCTCCCGCTTCTGCTCTGTGCCGGCGTGCTGCTGTTCGTTCCCGACATGGCTTTTGATTCCGCCTTTCTGCATGCCCGCTTCACGGTTTTGGTATTGCCTTTCTTCCTGATGGCTTTCCAGACGGGTTCCGGCCTTTCCGCGCCTCAGTCGGCGCAGCCTGGCAAGCTTAGCGTCAACCAGCCCACCTCAACAGGAGCGATCAGGCGCTATGCGACGGTTGGATTGGCGACGGTTCTGATGATCTTCTGGGTGGGCGTGGTATCCGTGCGCGCCCTTGAATTCGACCAGACGATCGAAGGCTTCAATGTGATTCTTTCTCAAATGCAACCGGGCCAGCGAGTTTTATCGCTGATGGGCGTGCCCGAGGATAACACTTCGATTGCGCCTACGTTGCTTCATTTTCCGGCCTGGTACTCGGCTCTGAAGGGCGGCGTCGTGGATCCCAGCTTTGCCAACTTCCTGGTCGAATTGGTGGTGTACCGGCCGGCCGTCTTTCATGACGTGCCTCACGGCTTTGAGTTGCATCCTCAGATGTTCGACTGGCAGAAGACCGGAGGCGACAAATTCCGCTACTTCGTGGTGCGAACCCCCGTGGATCCGGGAGGCTTCCTTTCCAAGTCGGCGCCCTGCCCGGTACGCTTTCTCTACCAGCAGAACGATTGGTGGCTCTTTGAACGAGATCTCTCCTGCAAAGCCGGCAGCGCACTCAGCAAGCAGCAATAAGGGCAGAACCAAGGTGTCACCCTGGGATCGCGGGCCTTCCTGCTCGCATTCCCGTGCGGGCAGGAAGGCCCGCGGACCCGGGAAAAACCGGCTCAACGCTTTGCCTAGGTGGAACGGGAAACCTGGAACGTTCCTTACCGCCGCCCGGCCGTAGCCAATTCCGCATGCAACGTCTGCAGGGCACGAACGCTGATTTCGCCGCTTTGCAGGGCGGCGATTCCCTCGACGGCGGCATGCGCGGCGGCCAGCGTCGTGATAATCGGAATGCGATAGGTGATGGCGGCGCGGCGGATCGCCTTTTCGTCAAACCAGGGATCGAGCCCCTGCGGCGTATTGATGATCAACTGGATTTTCTCTCCCTTGATCAGATCCACCGCGTTCGGACGGCCCTCCTTCACCTTGTAGACGCGCTCGACTTCCAATTCCGCGCGCTCCAGCACCGCGGCCGTGCCATGCGTGGCCACCAGCTTGAAGCCGAGTTCGGCAAACCGCCGGGCAACGTCGGCGATGGCGGGCTTGTCGCGGTCGTTGACGCTGACAAACACCGTGCCTTTCACCGGCAGCTTCTGTCCCGCCGCTAGCTGGGCTTTGGCGAAGGCTTCGCCAAAATTGTCCGCCACTCCCATGACTTCGCCGGTGGACTTCATCTCCGGTCCAAGCACCATATCCACTCCGGGGAACTTCGACCAGGGGAAGACCGGGGACTTCACATAATAGAAACTTCCGGTGGAAAGATCGGAACGGTTCTCGATGTTTTCCGGCAGGAACTCCCGCAGCTTGCGGCCGGTCATCAGGCGGGCGGCAATCTTGGCCAGCGGAACTCCGGTTGCCTTGGAGACGTACGGCACGGTGCGCGATGCGCGCGGATTTACTTCCAGCACATACACCGTTCCGTTCTGGATGGCGTACTGCACGTTCATCAGCCCGACCACTTTGAGGGCACGCGCCAACTTGAAGCTGTAGGTGCGCATGGTATCCATCAGGGCCTTCGGAATATCCACCGCCGGAAGCACGCAGGAAGAATCTCCCGAGTGTATGCCGGCTTCCTCAATGTGCTGCATGATGCCGCCGATCACCACATCTTCGCCGTCGCTGAGGCAATCGACGTCGACCTCAATCGCCTGCTCCAGGAAGTGATCGATCAATACCGGCCGGTCCTGGGAATACTCCACCGCCTGTTTCATATAGCGGACGATGCTCTCCTCGTTGTAGCAGATCACCATGGCCCGCCCGCCCAGCACGTAGGACGGCCGCACCAGCACGGGATAGCCGATACGGTTGGCAACGGCCAGCGCTTCTTCAATGCTGGTCGCCGTGCCGCCGGGAGGCTGAGGAATCGACAGTTCTTCCAGCAGTTTGCCGAAGCGCTTGCGGTCCTCCGCCAGGTCAATGGATTCCGGCGAAGTGCCGATCACGGGGACGCCCGCAGCCGTCAGCGGCAATGCGAGATTCAGCGGCGTCTGTCCACCGTACTGCACCAAAACCCCCACCGGACTTCCCGTGGAACTTTCGTGCCGATACACGGCAAGCACATCTTCCAGGGTCAACGGCTCGAAGTAGAGGCGGTCACTGGTGTCGTAATCGGTGGAGACCGTCTCCGGATTGCAATTGACCATGATGGTTTCATATCCGTCATCGTGCAACGCGAAGCTGGCGTGGCAACAGCAGTAATCGAATTCGATTCCCTGCCCGATCCGGTTGGGGCCGGAGCCCAGGATCATGACTTTCTTCTTCGGCGTAGGCGCGGCCTCATCTTCCTGTTCGTACGTGGAATAGAGGTAGGGCGTATAGCTTTCGAACTCGGCGGCGCAAGTATCCACGTGCTTATACACGGGCGCCAGTTGGTTTTGATCGCGCAACTGCATCACGGTTTGCGCGCTCGAGCGGCCGTTGGAAATCTGCCAGACATCGGCCAGACGCGCATCGGAAAAACCCATGCGCTTGGCTGCCCGCAGCAGTTCGACCGGAATGGTTTCGGGCGTATATTTTTCCACTTCCGCCTGCATTTCGGTGATCTCCTGCAACTGGTGCAGGAACCAGGGATCGATGCGCGTCACCCGGTGCAACTGTTGCACGGTGTATCCGTTGCGCAAGGCATAGCGCAGATACGCCAGCCGCTCGGGATGAGGCGTCACCAGACGCTGGGTCACGATACGCGGCTCGATGGTCTCCGAATCCAGACGCTTGCCGGTTTCCAGGGAGCGCACGCCCTTGAGCAAAGCTTCTTTAAAGGTCCGGCCAATGGCCATGACCTCGCCCACCGACTTCATTTGCGGGCCCAGCGATTCGTCCGTGCCGGGGAACTTTTCGAACTGCCATTTGGGAATCTTCACCACCACGTAATCCAGGGTGGGTTCGAAACAAGCCGGCGTCTTGCGCGTAATGTCGTTGGGGATCTCGTCCAGCGAGTACCCGACCGCCAGTTTGGCGGCGATTTTTGCAATGGGGAATCCGGTGGCTTTGGAAGCCAGCGCCGAGGAGCGCGAGACGCGGGGATTCATCTCGATCACCACCATGCGCCCGGTCTGCGGATGAACGCCGAATTGGATATTGGAACCGCCGGTCTCGACGCCGATTTCGCGGATCACCTTGATGGCCGCGTCCCGCATATTCTGGTATTCGCGGTCGGAGAGCGTCTGCGCCGGCGCCACGGTGATGGAATCCCCGGTATGCACGCCCATGGGATCGAAGTTCTCGATGGAGCAGATAATGATGACGTTGTCGGCCAGATCGCGCATCACTTCCAGTTCGAACTCTTTCCAGCCCAGCACCGACTCCTCGATCAGGACTTCATGCACCGGAGACAAATCGAGTCCGCGCGCCAGGATCTCCAGCAACTCTTCGCGGTTATAGGCGATGCCGCCGCCGGTGCCGCCCAGCGTAAACGAGGGGCGGCTGATCACCGGAAAGCCGATCTTGGCGGAAAACTCCATGCCGTCTTTCAGGTTGTTGACCAGCTGGGAACGCGGCACGTCCAGTCCGATGCGGTTCATGGCGTCTTTGAACAGAAGCCGGTCTTCCGCCATCTTGATGGCGCGCAATTGCGCTCCGATCAGCTGCACATTGTACTTTTCCAGAACGCCTTCATCGGCGAGTTCCACGGCCAGATTCAATGCGGTCTGGCCGCCCACCGTTGGCAGCAGCGCGAATACGCCGGGCCGGCCGGCCAGCATCTCCGCTTCAATGCGGATGATCTCTTCCAGGTACTCGCGGGTCAGCGGCTCGATGTAGGTGCGATCGGCCAACTCGGGATCGGTCATGATGGTGGCGGGATTGGAATTGGCCAGCACCACCTCATAGCCTTCCGCCCGCAGCGCCTTGCAGGCCTGGGTGCCGGAATAGTCGAATTCGGCCGACTGGCCGATCACGATCGGACCGGAGCCGATCACAAGAACTTTGGCGATGTCAGTACGTTTAGGCAAGTTCGTAGTTCCTGATAATCAGTATCCTGCTATTAAAACCGCGTGCCGAGGTAGCGCTGGCGACCATCTTGGTCTCGCTTGGGAGACAAGGGACGGTTGCCGCATGTTTTGAAAGGGCGCGACTTTAGCCGCGCCCCTTCAAACAGGGCTTCACTTTTTCTTCCACTCTTCCATCAATTTTACGAACTCCTGGAAGAGATAATGCGAATCATGCGGGCCAGGAGAAGCCTCCGGATGATACTGCACCGAAAACAGCGGCAACGAACGGTGGCGCAGACCTTCCAGCGTATTGTCATTCAGATCGACATGCGTCAATTCGACCTCGCTGGGATTCAAGGAATCCGGGTCCACGGCAAAGTTATGATTGTGCGCCGTAATTTCAATTTTCCCGGTGCGCAATTGCTTGACCGGATGGTTCCCGCCATGATGGCCGAACTTCAACTTAAAGGTCTTACCCCCGAGGGCAATCCCGGTCAACTGGTGGCCCAGGCAGATCCCGAAAATGGGCACCCGCCCCAACAGCTTGCGGATACTCTCCTGCGCATAGGTGCACGGCTCGGGATCGCCGGGTCCATTCGACAAGAAAACCCCGTCCGGCTTCATCGCCAATACATTTTCGGCGGTAGTCATGGCTGGAACCACGGTAACGCGGCAACCCACACCGGTGAGCATCCGCAGAATGTTGTGCTTAATGCCAAAGTCGTAAGCCACGACGTGGCGAGTCGGCTCCGGGGGAGCAACCACCATACCCGGCATGATCGGCGGCCGGCTCCACTCATAGCATTCCTGAGTGGTCACCTCTTTTGCCAAATCGCGGCCATCCATGCGGGGAATGGCTCGAGCTTTGACGATCAGCTTTTCGGGGTCCATCTCCCTGGTGGAGATGACTCCGCGCTTGACGCCGTGATCGCGCAGATGGCGAACCAGTGCGCGGGTATCGATGTCGGCGAGTACCGGGACACCAAAGCGGTCTAAATACTCATCAGTTACCTGCTGGGCACGCCAGTTCGAGGCTACCGGGGAGAATTCGCGCACAATCAGACCCTCGATGTAGGGCCTGCCCGCTTCGCTGTCGTCCGGATTGGTACCGTAGTTGCCGATCTCGGGATTGGTGAGAACGACAATCTGCCCGGCGTACGAAGGATCGGTGAAGATCTCTTGATAGCCGGTGATGGAAGTGTTAAAAACAACTTCCCCGTTACACTCGCCTTTTGCTCCGTAACCTTTGCCGCGGAAGACGCGACCGTCTTCGAGCGCAAGGATTGCCTGCATTTTGTCTCCGGGGAATGAATTTCACTTATTCTAACAATTGTTCCCCGCTCTCCGGAAGAGAGAATGCGACTAAAATTTCGATCGCCCGAATTTCACCGCAACGGGAAAAGCTTCAAGCCCCAAGCCACAACGGCGACCCAACGCGCCGAAGAATCTGGCGGCTTTGGTTTGCGGCTTCGGGCTAGCGGCTTGGGGCTGCTTACGCCTTTCCATAGCGCCGGAAACACACGATAAAGGCGCCCACTCCCAGGGCCATGCTTACCGGCGCCGCTATATGACGCAAGCTGCCTGCCAGGCGGGGGGTGTTGGCCGGATTCAGCGGACCGGACAAGGCGGCATAGATCAGCCCCGCAAAATAAGCCAGATAAAACGAAAGACCGCAGATCACAAATGCAAAAAAGCACGAAAGCAACCAGCGCTTTGCCATTTCAGTGCAGCTTTCCCACTTTATCCACCGGCCAATAAGCAAAGACGGCCTTGCCGTAAATGTAGTGCCCGTCAACCGGACCGAAGTCGCGGCTATCGTTGGACATATTGCGGTGATCGCCCAGTACAAAATAGGCGTGCGGTGGCACCAGAACCGTGGGATACGATCGCCCGTCCTCGTAGGTCGAGGGGACGTATGGCTCCGCCAGCGGCTCGCCGTTGACGTATACCAACCCATCCTCGATGCGGACTTGATCCCCGGCTACGCCTATGACCCGTTTGATATAGCTCTTCGAAGGGTCGCGTGGGTATCGAAATACCACGATATCGCCGCGATCGACCGATTGCAGGCGATAGACGAATTTATTGATGAAGATTCGCTCCTGATCGCCGAGTCCGGGCATCATGCTGGTGCCTTCCACCTTGACCGGCTGGTAGAGGAAAACAATTACAAATCCGGCAATCAAAAACGAGATCACGACGTCTCGCAGCCACCCCACAAGCCCCGGTTGTGGCGCGCGCGGTTGGGTTGCGGTTTCCATATCGTTCATAACTTCCGTCTGCATGGCTTCTGTTCAGTATACGACGGCTGCTGCCTCCAACTGTCAACCGAACGCCTCCCAGACACTTTCGTCCGCTGCGTCCCAGGGCCCCCGTCACCCGAGGGCTTATGCCGCCGTGTTTTTCGCGGTTTTCCGGCTGGCGGCGAATCGCCAACGGCCAATGTTCCTTCGGGGCAAGCGGGAACGGGTGAACTCTCCCGGCAAGCATAGATTCCTGAGGTCAGGTAGAATATGGGGGTCACAGGCACATGGCAGGCGGCTGGAAGGCCAGGCTCATTCTGCAACGGTAGTGATGTGCCCGTGTACGAGAGGCCGGTACTCAGGTTCCGCGGAAACTCCGAAGCTGGGTGGCAGGGATTCAGCGGCAGGTTGTGTCAGGAGGCGCCTTCAGGCTAGGGCTGTTTGGCGTTAACCCGAAATCGGGTTATCATCCGCGTAGTTGACGTGCCGAGGGTTAAGCGCGTATAACGTGCTGGCATCACAACAAAGTATCTCAATGTCAGTTGTCCGACATTCATTGCGGGGCCAAGGTACAGCCCGATGAAGAAAAAAAGTGTGGCAGGAACCAAGAATCCGCCGGTCAAAGCCAAGAAGAAGCAAGTGGTTGCGAAAAAGGCCGGCCATGTCTTACAGATGAGCGGAAAGCCCGAACCAATTCGCCGCTCCGCAGAAGAGGTCGCCATTGTCCAGGCGTACCAGGATGGTCTGCGGGCATTGCAGGAGCGCAAATTCGAACGCGCCAAGACCCTGTTTCAGAAGGTGGTCAGCGGCGGAATGCGGGAGATTGCGGACCGGGCCAAAGTGCATTTGAACACCTGTGCTCAGCATTTGCAGCAGGCCGCCAGTTCGTTCCGTACGCCGGAAGAACATTACGACTACGCCGTGTCGCTGATTAATGTTGGCGATTACGTGGCCGCCCGCGAACACCTGGAAAAAATCTTGAAACAGTCTGCCAAGGCCGACTACGCATGGTATGGCATGGCGGTGCTGGACTGCCTGACCGGCCATTTTGAAGATGCATTGCGGGAACTTGGCGAAGCCATCGTGCTGAACCCCGCAAATCGTTATCAGGCCCGCAACGATTCGGACTTCAACAACCTGGCCGACGATCCCAGGTTCACGGAGCTTCTTTATCCCGAGAGTGATCCGCTCTCTGCGCCACCCTCAGAAGCGAGACACTAAAGCTTCATGAGCGCAACTGCGAAGGAAACGGCCGCCAGTGCCACGGCGTCCCCCAAGGGCGAACAGGGCTTCCGGGTGGTAGCCATTGGCGGCGGGACCGGGCTGTCGACTCTGCTGAAAGGTTTGAAGCAGTATGTAGCGGCTCCGGGCGAGCCCGCGGGCGAAAAACCCCTGATCAGCCAGTTGTCCGCCATTGTCACCGTGTCGGACGACGGTGGATCCAGCGGCAAGCTCCGCAAAGAATTTAATGTGCTCGCGCCCGGCGATGTGCGCAACTGCATCGTCGCCCTTTCCGAAGATGAAGCGCTGCTGTCGCGGCTTTTTCAATTCCGTTTCGGCGGTCGCTCGGAACTTTCCGGACATAGCTTCGGCAACCTCTTCCTGACGGCCCTGAACCAGATGACGGGCGATTTTGGCACGGCGGTGGAACTCTGTTCCGCCGTTCTGAAGACCAGGGGCACCATCTTCCCTGCCACTACCGCAAATGCACAGCTTGAGGCATTGATGCACGATGGATCGCGCGTGCGCGGTGAAACCCGCATCTCGGCCAGCGACAAGCGCGTGGTGGAATTGCGCATGGTTCCGGCCAACGCGCATCCTGTACCGCAGACTCTGGAGGCAATCGCGAAAGCCGATCTCATCACCGTCGGCCCCGGTTCCCTCTTCACCAGCTTGATCTGTAATTTGCTGGTGCGTGGCATTCCCGAAGCGATCAGCAATTCTCCGGCGATGAAGGTGTACGTCTGCAACCTCATGACGGAAGCCAACGAAAGCCTCGGGTTGACCGCGGCAGACCATATCCGCACCATCTACCGGCACGCCGGCCGCCCGATTTTTGACTATGCATTTATCAATCGCAAACTTGTTTCCGCGGAATTGACCGCCAAGTACGCGCAGGAAGGCGCCTGCCAGATCGGCATGGACGCGGATGAAATCGAATCTCTGGGCGTCACTCCGTTGCTGGGAAATTTTCTGGCGGAAGAGGGAGTGGCCCGTCATGCCACAGATCGAGTGGCCGCAGAGTTGATGCGATTATTGGTAGAACGCCGGGCAAAAGCTCGCGCCAAGGGGAGTGCGAATGTCCACCAACGCTAGACCGGCTACCTTTGCGGTCGCAATTTTAGCGGCCGGTAAGGGAACCCGGCTGAAATCCCGGCAGCCCAAGGTATTGCACCGTGTTGGCGGTAAGCCGTTGCTTGAGCACGTCATCGCGGCGGCGCGGCAGGTGGCGCCGGCCTGTGACATATTTGCGATCATCGGCCATGAGGCGGAACAGGTCCAGAAAGCCGTCAGCCATACCGGCATAAACTTCGTGCTGCAGGAAGAGCAGCTCGGCACCGGACACGCCATCATGACCGCCCGGCCGGCGCTGGTTCACTATGACTTCTTCCTGGTGCTCTCCGGCGATGTGCCGCTCATCCGCCCCGGCACCATCGAACAACTCCGCGATTTCCACATGGCCTCCGGCGCAGCCATGACCATCTTGACGGCGGAGCCGCCCGATCCCACCGGGTATGGCCGCATCGTCCGCACACAAAAGGACGGTCAGGCAACCGAGGTGGTTTCGGCCATCGTCGAACAAAAAGCCCTGGCCGCCGATCAACTGCGGTTGCGCGAAATTAATTCCGGGATTTATGCCTTCTCCTCCCGTCCCTTGTTCTCCCATCTGGACAAGCTGACCACGGACAATGCGCATGGTGAGTTTTACCTCACCGACATGGCCGCCATTCTGACGCAAGCGGGGGACAAGGTAGCAGCGGTGCTGGCAGCGGACGCGCCGGAAGTACTGGGCGCGAATACGCGCGCCGAACTGGCAAATCTAGATGCCCTCCTGCGCGCCCGCAAGTGCGGCGAATTGATGGCCGAAGGCGTAAGCATCTTCCGGCCGGACACCTGCGTGATCGACGCCGAGGTCAAGATCGGTTCCGACACCGTGATCGAACCCTTCGTCCAGTTACTGGGGACGACCACCGTGGGCAACGATTGCGTCGTCAGTTCTTACAGCGTGGTACGCGACTGCAAAATCGGAAACGGCGTCACCATTCGTCCCGGTTGCATCATGACGGAAGCCCAGGTTGACGATGGCGCCATTCTCGGACCTTACTGCCACCTCCGCCCGGCTGCGGATGTCGCCGCCGGCGCCCATGTAGGCAACTTTGTGGAACTGAAAAAGACCCGTCTGGGAAAGGGCTCCAAGGCCAACCATCTCAGTTATCTGGGCGATGCCGTCATCGGTGAAAACGTCAATGTCGGCGCAGGTACCATCACCTGCAACTACGATGGTGTCCACAAACACCAGACCATCATCGAAAACGGCGCTTTCATTGGCAGTGACAGCATTCTTGTGGCCCCGGTCAAGATCGGAGATGGCGCCTATGTCGCCGCCTCCTCCTGTATTACCGAAGACGTGCCGGCCGATGCGCTGGCCATCGGCCGCAGCAAGCAGATCAACAAGGAAGGCTGGGCCAGGCAAAAACGTAAACAGAG
>CAZUCM010000045.1:0-12727 GCA_964619235.1 uncultured Terriglobales bacterium | reverse complement strand
TCTTTACACGCCGGGCAGTTATACGAATGCCGGCACCTACGAGGTGGAGGCGGATTTCACCAGCGGTGACCGGAATTACGCCTCGGCCGAGGGCTACGGCGATCTGCAGATTACCCCCACCGTAGTGTTTTCGACGCCACTGTTGACCTATGCTCCGCAGCTGACCGGGACCTCGTCGCCGGCACAGTACGTGACGGTTACGAACGTCGGGAAGGTTTCGGCGACCGTGGGCGGAGTGCTGGCGAGTGTGACGAACCCGGCGGTTCCCCCGGCTCCCGCGGAGTATGTGGTGAGCGATCTCGCCGGCAGTTGTTCCACCAGCATGTTGTTGGCGCCGAAAGCGAAGTGCATTTTGCGAGTGGTCTTCGCTCCGACCGTTACTGGATGGAGCAGCGCATGGCTGGAGATCAATAGTCCGGCCTCTGCGTACATGGCGGTCGGTTTGCAGGGCGCAGGAGTGGCGCCGGCGCCGCAACTGACCTATACTCCCTCCTCGCTGGTCTTTACCGCGCAGCCGGCCGGAAGCGCTTCGGCCGCGCAATATGTGCAGATTACAAGCACCGGTACGGCGCCGCTCAATGTGACCGGAATTACGGTGAGCGGGGCGAACGCGGCAGAGTTTGCCGTAACCGATCAGGCCGGCACTTGTGTCGAAGGAACAACTTTGGCGTACAACGCCAAGTGCAACCTGCGCGTAGTTTTTACTCCCGGCGGAGCGGGACTGCGGACGGCGACGTTGATGATCAACGACAATGTCACCGGCTCTCCGCAGCAGGTTACGTTGAGCGGAACCGGTCAGGCTCCGGTGCCGACGGTCGGCCTGAGCACGACCGCGTTGAGTTTCGCTGCCCAGACAGTCGGGACCGCTTCCGTGGCGCAATACGTGGACATTCACGATACCGGGACAGTGCCGTTGACGGTGTTGGGCGTTTCGATCGCCTCCGGCGATGCAGCCGACTTTCTGATTACCAACCAATACGGCACTTGCACGACTGGCATGGTGTTGCAGCCCGGACAGGAGTGCGATATCCGGGTCGTATTTGATCCCACCGCCGCCGGCGCCCGCGGCGCGTCTTTGCTGATCAGTACGGCTGCGCCGGCACTCTCTTACACCGTGCAGCTGACCGGAAGCGGAATCGCTGTGACGCCGCAACTGACGCTGAGCACTACGACGCTGACCTTCGCTTCCCAGAAGGCCGGCTCACCATCGCCGGCGCAGTATGTACTGCTCACCAGCAGCGGCACGGCGCCGGTCATAATTAGCGGAATCGCTCCGGCTGGTGCTGCCGCGGCAGATTACAAGGTGACCGATCAGGCCGGCACCTGCGTCGAGGGAACAACCTTGGCGGTGGGTGCAAAATGTAACCTCCGGGTGGTCTTTGACCCCACCGCCACCGGAGACCGCAGTGCATCGGTGGTGATCACCGACAACGCCGGTTCGCACACGGTGCTGGTGGATGGAACAGGGAAGTAATAAGTAACAGGTACTTGTTACTTATTACTGATCACCTCTTTCATCTTGTTCGCCAGCTCATGAAGGGCAAAGGGTTTTTGGATGAAGGGGCCCGGATTGCTCAGGCGAAACTGGGATAGGGCATCGTTGGAGTATCCGGACATATAGAGCACTCTTGACTCCGGACGCAGTGCCCCCAGTTTTTGCGCTAAATCAGGCCCGCTCATCTGTGGCATGATAATGTCGGTCAGCAGCAGGTGGACAGGCCCATGATGCTGCATGGCAAGTTCGAGTGCTTTCTGGCTGCTGGCCGCGGCCAGGACCTTATAGCCCAATGCCTGGAGTCCCTGATCGAGAAACTCGCGCAAGGCCAGCGTATCTTCCACCAGCAGGATGGTTTCGGAGCCGCGGGGCGGGTCCGGTAGTTCCTTGGCTGCCATTACCTCCGCGACGCCATCCACGCGCGGCAGATAGACCTTAAAGGTTGTTCCCGCTCCCCGTTCGCTCTCCACCAGAATATGACCGCCGGCATTCGTGACGATGCTGTACACGGTGGATAGACCCAGGCCCGTGCCTTTGCCTTCGGGTTTGGTGGTGAAAAAAGGTTCAAAGATGTGTGCCCTCGTAGCCGCATCCATGCCCGTTCCGGTATCGCTCACTGCCAGCAGCACATAGTTTCCGGCCGCGATTGGGACTCCATCGCAGACAAAACCGGTGCTGAACTCCAGGTTACGGGTCGCCAGCGTGAGCGTACCCACCCCCGGAATGGCATCGCGGGCATTCACCGCCAGGTTCATGATCACCTGCCCGATCTGTCCGGCATCGGCTCTTGCGGCCCACAGACTGGGATGGAGCAAAAGTTTCAGTTCAATGTCCTCCCCGATCAGGCGGCGGAGGATGTTTGCGGTTTCGGAGATTACGAGGTTTAGATCCAGTATCTTGGGCTGCAGCGGTTGGCGGCGGTTGAAGGCCAGTAATTGCGCGGTCAACGCGGCGGCACGTTCCGCAGCGCCCGTGATCGCGACCACTCGCTTCAGGACCGGGGAATCCGCGGAAAGCTCATTGGTCAGCAGTCCACAATAACCCAGGACGACGCCCAGCAGATTATTGAAATCGTGGGCGACACCGCTGGCCAGCCGGCCGACGACTTCCATCTTCTGCGCCTGACGGAGTTCCTCTTCCAGTTGCCGCGCCGCGGTGACGTCCTCTTCGATACCCTCGATGATCCTGTCCCCGGAGCCGTTGGGATCCAGCACGACGAGACCGCTGGCCCGCACCGTGATGGGTTTGCCGTCCTTTCGTCTCCAGTGCAGATCCAATCCGCTGAATTCTCCCGAAGGCGGCAGCTGGGCCAGGAAATCGGGGCGCCCTTGCGATTTGCAATAGAGATCGCGGGAAAGCCGCAAGGCCAATACCTCGGCTTCCGAATCGTAGCCCAGCATCTTTACCATAGCGGGATTGACGCTGAGGAAACGGTCCTGCAGGATGCTGGCCCGGGTAATTCCATATGGCGCACTTTGCACGAAGGAGCTCAACTGGGCTTCGGAACATCTAAGCTCCTCCTCCGCCCGCCGCCGTTCCTTGATCTCCAAATCCAGGGCTGCCGCATGCCGAAGCGCCCGTTCGTGCAGCAGGGAGTTTCGCAAGCCGATCGAGATTTCGGCGCCCAGGGTCTCAAGAAACGCCGCCTGGGCTCCATAGTCGCGAGGGGAGATGGAGGCCAAGCCCAGGATGCCCAGCACATCGCCTCCGCTGATTAATGGAATTGCCGCGAAGGAGCGCAAACCGGCATTCTTGCATTCCTGCCAGGTGCATCGGGGATCGCAGGCGATATCGAAGCTATAGACCGGCTCCCCGTTCCGGGCCGCCAATCCACATAGACACTCCCCTAGACGGTGCGTGATCGCAGCATCCAGCTTGATTGCCGGGTTGATCGGTGCCACGGACTGAAGATGCAGCTCTTCGTCTTTCCGCAGGAAGAAGAGGGCCAGATCGCAGCCGATTGAGCTGACAACGCCGTCCAGGGCCGTGCGCACGACATCTTCCAGTACCATGCTGCCGGCGATCAGATGGCCGATCTTCCACAGGAGGGCGGTTTCAAGCGCGGTGGTGTCCAGTCCCGTCCGGGAGTCCCCCTCCCGGTGTCCCAACGGGGCCGCTGAGTTCAAGGAAACGAACTGCCGTTCCGCCATGAGATCACCTCGCATGAAAAACGCAGGAAGGCCCTGTGCGGCATTATAAGGCTATTGACCAAACATTTTACGACGCACATCCGGCCAGAATTCTTTAAGTACGTTGAAGAACGTATCGAGAGCGAGCTGTTGTCCCCATTTGGTTGCCGTATTTGCCGCCGACCGGTCGGCCGCAGGGTAATACACGTTGGAAATGCCGGCGGCGACGGCGTTGCCGGCGAGTTCGGAGGTGTTAAAGTGCGAGCGTCCGTCGTCGCCGCGCGTGATCGCTTCCCGGCTCATGGCGTAGCCGGTACGTTTCCAGAAACCGCCATGTCCTTTGACGAAATAGCGAGGATCCTGATGCAGGGCGCTGGGAAACAGTGCTTCGCTCATAATATTACCGATGGCCTGATCGGCAAAGGCTCCTCCGTAATACTTCCCGAAGCCTTCCGCTCCTTGTCCGAACGGACGATATTGGTCCTGCGCCATGGAGAAACCGGCAAAGAAGCCTGCCACCAGAAACGCCGAGGGATCAAACGAATCGCCGGCCGCAACCTTGAATTTCCCTCCGGGCGTAAGCGGCGTTATCGCTGCCGCATTCTCGTCCGAGCGGTAGTTGGGAATTACCCAGAAAATGCGGTTCTTGCTGCGTAGGTTTCCCTGCTCTCCTGATTTGGGTGTGGCCGACGTGGCTGGATCGTCAGGCTGCGCTGTCTGTTGAGCTTTGGCCGGCAGTACCGCCACCGCCAAGTTGCCAATCAGCAACAACCGGGTAACCCTGAGAGCGAGAGAACGGAGCATATCCATAACTCACATGATTCCGTTGGGCGTTGCCGGGTCGCATGTCCGTCAAAACAATTCTGCGGAATGCGAAGGCGCTCCCGCCTCATCCTGGGCGGAGCACGCCGCTTAAGGAAGCGTAAACGTCTTTCCGGATGCACCGTCCAACTGTCGATTCAACTGTTCCAGTTCCTCTTCGGTGCGCGGGCTGGCGGCGACAGCCAACTCCGCTTTGAGCTCCTCACGCGCCTCCTGCAGCCGGCCTTGGCGCTCCATTAATCTGGCCAATTCCAAATGGGCGCGTTCCGGTACCGGCTGGGTGGCGCAAGCCCGGCGAAAGGAAGCCTCCGCCGGTAATAGTTTGCCGGCGGATTCCTGTATGAGCGCCAGCCCAAAGAACAGGCATGGTTCCCGCGGTTGAAGCTGCGTGACTTTCAGCAAGCTTTGCTCGGCCTCATCCCAATGATGGAAGTGGGCCTGAAAAAATCCCAGAGAATAGTAAGTCCGGAAGTCGTCGGGATCCCGGGCCACAGCCTTGCGGTACCAGCGCATGGCGGCTTCCGGCTGCCCCTCCGCGGACATTTCCTGCGCCCAGGAAACATTGGCCGGAGCGCTGTCGGGCGCGACCGACACGGCATGGCGATACAGGGACTCATTGTTTGCCCAGGTTGCGGTTTGGGCCACGGTGGCAATTCCAAAAATGCAAACCACAGCCGATAGCACTGCAACCTGCGCCGGCGGCAATTCGGAAGCCGTGCGCTTGAACCGTGTTATATGACGCAGCGCCAGTGCGGCCAACATGGCAAATCCCGCCATGGGCAGATAGAGGTAGCGGTCGTGCACCAGTTGTCCGCGGTCAAAGTAGGCCACGGAAGTCATGACCGGCAGCAACGGGAAAAAAAGCAAGGCACACGCCCTGCCCACTTGCACATCCCATTTGGACCAGGCCAGCAAGCCGGCCGCAATCACCAAAAGTCCCAGAAGCGGCGCCCAGAAATTGCCAAACCGGCAGCGAGTGACGATTGGCAAGGCGTGGTAGATTCCGAGGGGCCAGGGGATGGCGAGTTCCTTTAGGTAGAACCACAGTACAGCCGGCCAGGTGGAGATTATCGTCAATACCCTGATTCCATTGTTGTGTGACGGCTTCAGTCCGTTAAGCGCAAATGCGCGCGCGCCCAGGTACAAGAGTGCTGCCACTGCATAAGGCGGCAAAACCATAAACACGTTTCTCGTTGCCAACGCCGGACTTTTCGACTTCTGAATATCCTGCGCCCTCTGGCCGGAACCTGAAACCTTTGAAACTTTGAAACCTTGAAAGCTGATCTCGTAGAACAGTACCAGCAGCGGCAATATGATAGCGGTTTCCTTCACCAGCAGGGCGGCCAGATACGTAGCCGCGGAAATCCAGGTCCACAAGTGCCGGCCGCGCTCCCGGCCATGCAGGTAACACAGCAGCGATACCAGAAACAGCACCGTCATCAGTGGTTCATTCACGCCGGCCACCCAGGCGACGCCTTCCACCGCCACCGGGTGCACGGCGAACAGTATCGCCGCATAGCCTGCGGCCAACGGGTCCTTCCATAGCTTCGCGGCCAGCATATACACCAGTGCGGCCGCCAGCGCATGTACCAGCAATACGGCAGCGTGCCATCCCATGGGCTCCAGGCCAAAGAAGGTAAAGTTCAGCAGCATCCAGGTTAGAAACAGCGGCCGGTAGTAGTTGCTGCCGCACTTATGAAGCCAGATGTCCTGGGTGAAGTATTGCGGGAAAAAACTCCAGGACTGAATGTGCGGTTCACCCACAATTTGCGTTGTATCGTCGTCCACAAAGGAAAAGCCCAGAGCGGCGATATGGGTCAGTACGGCCAGGGCCAGAGCGATCACCAGCAGAATCCGGGCAGGGGTCACCAGGGCCGTGAATCGCCGGCTGGTCTCTGCCGCATGCCGATTGTCCGCGTGGCGAGAAGGGCGTTTTTGTGTGGCTCGCATAAGGGGCATCCGCATGAGAAATCGAAAATGCTTAACCCTGAAACCTGGTCCGCCGGAAGGCGGGTTGGTTGCGCTGCGTTTCTTCGGTTACTCGTGTCCCCCTTGCTTGCGCAAGAATTCCGCCATCTGCGGATGGCCGGATGATACGGCTACGCGCAGCGGCGTCACTCCGTTAGCTCCTGTGGCATTGACATCGGCTTTGTGTGCCAGCAGCACCGCCGCCACATCCTTATGGTCCTTGAATGCCGCGAGGTGTAATGGCGTTGCGCCGGCGTTGTTTCTGGCATTGACCTCCGCCCCGTGTGCCAGCAGCGCTTCCGCTACGCTCTTGTGGCCCTTAAATGCCGCCATGTGCAAGGGAGAGTCTCCTTCATTATTCCGTGCCTTGAGATCGGCCCCGTGGGCCAGCAGAAGCTCGACTACCTGCTTGTTTGCCGCGGCGTATAACGGCGTCAGGTTCTTGCCATCCCTGGCATTGACGTCAGCTCTATGAGCCAGAAGAACTTCGGCCACTTCCTTGTATCCCTTGAATGTTGCCAGGTGTAATGGCGTAGCTCCGGTGTTGTTCCTGGCATTGACGTTGGCGCCGTGAGCCAATAGCACTTCGGCCATTTGCTTATGGCCGGTTAAGGCCGCCGCGTGCAAAGGCGTATCGCCGCTGCTGGTCGTGGCATTGACCTCGGCCCGGTGCGCGAGCAGGAACTCCGCCATATCCGTGTGGCCGGACAATGCGGCCGCATGCAACGGGGTGTCGCCGTTCCTGGTTTTGGCATTGACCTCGGCATTGTGCGTCAGCAGAAGTTCCGCCACATCCTTATGATCTTTATATGCGGCCGCATGCAACGGTGTCTCGCCGTTGTTCAGTCTGGCATTGACCTCCGCTTTGTGATCCAGCAGGACCGCCACAACGTCCTGGTAGCCCATCAAGGCCGCCATGTTCAAGGGGGTTACTCCGGCGTTGTCCCTGGCATTGACCTCCGCCCCATGGGCCAGCAGCAATTCTGCCACCGCCTGATTCGCTGCGGCATGCAAGGGAGTGTCGCCCTTGCCGGTTCTGGCATTGACCTCGGCTTTGTTGGCCAGTAGCAACTCCGCGACCTCTGTGTGGCCATAAGCCGCCGCCCAGTACAACGGCGTGGCGCGGTGGCTGTCCTTGCTGAGGGCCAGATCGGGGTTGTCTTTGAGCAGTGCCGTGACCTTTGCCAAGTCGCCATTCCTGGCTGCGTCGTGAATTTCGCCGCAAAAGGCGAAGGTGCCCCAGAACAGCAGAAGAAGGATGGCGGCCAGACGGGTAAGCGGAGAGGGATCAAGCCGGTGTGAACGGAAAAGCTTGCTCATAATTGCACCAGTTGCACAGTGAAAGATTGTGTGACTCAGACTATCACCGAAAGAAGGTCCGGGAGCCGGTTCTTTTTTGTTGGTGGCGGCTGCGACTCGATGGAACACGGTGTTTTTCAGCAGCTTTTGAACATCTTGTGTTAAGCTGACAAATTATCTGCAGCCAAGGAATCTTCGTGACTCGTGCCCTGTGCGCGAGAGGGGAAGCACAAGACCAGCCTGAGCTTCTCCGTCCGGTAGTTGGCCGCTACTGTTCGCTTAAGGGTCCTAGGTAACTTCGCGGAGGCATACCCAGGATGGGAATCGCCGGGACACTCTTCTTCGTGCTAATCGCCGTTGTTGACGGCGCACTACTTACCCATGTGTATGACAAACGCATGCCTCCCGTAGTTCGCTTGTGCGCCGGGGCGTGTACGGGATTTGCTCTGGCGGCGACGCTGGGATTCCTCGCCGCATCCCTGGTGGGCGGGTTGAATGCCGCGGTAGTCTGGGGTCCCCTGGCGGTGCTTAGCGTTGGCGCGCTGGCTGCAGCCTGGGCGTACCGAATGCAGTTGAAGAGGGAACTCGCCGAGGTTGCGCAAAAGGTCAGTGGCGCCGTTCTGCATCCCACCTGGACGGCTGCCGGAGCGGTTGTTTTTTACGGCGCCCTTACCGGCCTTTTGGGCGAGGTATTCGGCAAGGCTGTCTTTACCAGGGGGGACGGCGTATACACGGGCGTGGCCAATAATCTGGGCGACCTGCCGTTCCATTTGCAGATCATCTCCAGCTTTGCGCTAGGCCATAATTTTCCACCGCAAGATCCGGGTTTTGCCGGTATCCGCTTCGCCTATCCTTTCCTGGTCGATTTTCTGGCCGCCATGATGAAACAGGCGGGCGCCTCCCTGATTGCAGCCATGTGGATCGAGAGCATGGTGCTGGCCATTGCCATGATGGGCCTGCTGCACTACTGGACGCTGGAACTGACGCGAGAGCGCCTGGCCGGGTGGCTGGCGCCATTGCTGGTGCTGTTCAGCGGCGGTCTGGGCTGGTGGCTGCTGTTTCAGGATGTGCGCAGCAGCGATTCCGGCATTGCCGGCCTGCTCCAGCATTTGCCGCATGGCTACACCATTGGCGCCGATGCCCTTTGGCGTTGGGGAAACTCCTTTACTACGCTATTTGTTCCGCAGCGAAGTATTTTGCTGGGGGTGCCACTGGCACTGGTGATTTTTACCCAGTGGTGGCGGACGGTGAGTGGAGACCCGGAGGGCAGGGAAAATTCCGATGTCCGGGCCGCCGGAGAGGGAACCAACCTGAGGATGGCCGGAGCGGGCTGCCTGGCGGGTCTGCTGCCGCTGATCCATGCGCACACATACCTGGTGGTTATGCCTGGTTTTGCTGTTCCCGAAATGGCGGGCGTGGCCCGCATTCTTTCTGCCCGCGGTGCTGATTGCGATTCCGGAGGTATTGTGGATCCGGCACGGCAGCGCGGTGGATGCCAAAACCTTCTTTGGCTGGTACCTGGGGTGGGATCATGGCGACAGCAACCCGCTGTGGTTCTGGTTCGTCAACACCGGAGCCTTCATTCCCCTTCTGGTAACGGCGGTTCTTTGGCGCAAACAGCGGAAGAGCCTGCTTCCGCCAAAATTGTTGCGCTTTTACCTGCCGTTCCTGCTGTGCTTCCTTGCGCCAAATCTGATGAAGTTTGCGCCCTGGGGATGGGATAATATCAAGGTGTTGTTTTATTGGTATCTGGCCTCCGTGCCGATCGTGGCATTGCTGCTGGCTTCCTGGTGGAAGAGCCCCGGGAAACTTCGCTGGGCCGCCGCCGGATTCCTGGTTGCGCTAACCCTGGCGGGGGCCTTGGATATCGTGCGCGTGGTGACTGGAGGCGAAGAGAATCGCGAATTCGATCGCGACGGAATTGCAATTGCCCGGTTCATTGACCAGCGTACCGAACCGCGCGCCGTTGTGTTGCACGCTCCAACTTACAATCCACCGGTTTTTTTGACCGGCAGGCGTTCTCTTCTGGGCTACCCGGGCCAGGCATGGTCGCGGGGATTGGCCTATGCCGGGCGCGAGAGCGATATTCATCAGATTTACGCCGGCGCGCCGCAGGCGGCCGCTCTGATTCGCCAGTACGGGATTGAGTATGCCGTGGTCAGTCCTCAGGAGCGATCCAGCCTGACGGTCAACGATGATTTCTGGAATCAATTTCCGGTAATCGCACAATCCGGTGACTACCGTGTCTACAAAGTCGAGTCAGCCCGATGAGAACGATCGAACAACAGAGGACCTCTGCGGAAGCCGCGAAGTCACAGCCTCAGGAGCCGGCGCCCGGCCAGTGTAGTTCCCGCGATGGGGAATCGTTACGGGGTGGCTGGTGGTGGTGGTGGACCGCAGGGGCGATTTTGCTTGCCGCCGCCGCGCTTCGCTTCTATGACCTGCCCCTGACGCCACTGCATCACGATGAAGGGGTGAACGGGAACTTTCTGGCCGCGATGTTTCGCGGCGGCGTCTACCACTACGATCCGGCCAACTATCATGGCCCGACACTGTATTACATGGCTTTGGTGGTTACCACGCTCAATGCCTTTTTCTTCGGAAAAGCGGGCTTGAGTACAGTCGCTATTCGCTCGGTGCCGGCGATTTTCGGGACGGCCACGGTGTGGCTGGTGTTGAAGCTGCGGCGCTATCTGGGCAGCTACGGAAGTCTGGTGGCCGCGGCGCTGGTGGCACTCTCCCCTGGCATGGTGTATTTTTCCCGCTATTTTATTCACGAGATGCTGCTGGTGTTCTTTACCCTGGGCATTGTTGTGGCGGCCTGCCGTTATTACGAGACCACGCGCCCCGCATACCTGATGCTGGCTGCGGTTTCCGCCGCCATGATGTTCGCCACAAAAGAGACCGCGGTCTTTTCCGCCGTGGTGATGGTGCTGGCCTGGATTTTTGCTGCCGCCTACCAGCGCCTGAGGGGGATGTGGCATGTTCAAGGTGTCCAGGAAATGGCGGAGCCGGACGCACTGCGCGCAGAGCCGTTTCTGCACCGGGTCGGGGATGGCGATACGCTGATGTTCTGGCTGGCGGGCGCGGTCAGTCTCTTTGCCGCGGTATATGTCGCCTTCTATTCCTCGTTTGGCGGCAATTTCCCCAAAGGGGTATTCGATTCCGTTGCCACGTTTGGCTTTTGGACGCAAACCGGCTCCAGCGCCCAAACCCACGATGCGCTCACCTGCGTGAAGTGGCTGGCGACGGAAGAGTGGCCGTTTCTCGTGTTGGCAGCCGTGGGATTCGTTTTTGCCATGTGGCGCGGCCGTAATCGTTTTGCGCTGGCCTGTGGCCTATGGGCAATCGGCATTACGGCGGCATATTCCATCATCCCCTACAAGACGCCCTGGCTGATTCTCAACATTCTCCTTCCCCTGGCATTGATCGGCGGATACGGTGTCGAGGAATTTGTGGTGATGGCGCGGCGCAGCCGCTATTTCCTGATACGGGGACTGCCGGTTTTGCCGGTGGCAGCCATGCTTTTCGTGCCTTTGTACTATGCCATCGATCTCAGTTTCTTCCGCTACGATGACGATCACATTCCCTATGTGTATGCCCACACCCGCCGCGGATTCCTGGATCTGATCAAGCAGGTGGAAGAGCTTTCCGCCCGCAACGGCACCGGAACCAGGACCGGCATCACCATTGCTTCGCCGAATCATTGGCCCATGCCCTGGTATCTGCGGGATTATCCGAATGCAGGCTATTGGGGAAAGGTGGTGCCGACTCATGAAGCGATCGTGATCGGGCAGGACGATCAAGAACAAGAGTTACGAACCGTATTGGGCGATGGATATCAGAAGATAGGGGCATACGATCTCCGGCCGGGAGTGGTGCTGGTCCTGTATGCGCGGCGCGATCTGGTGCAGTAGGGGGTAAGCAGCCGTTGGTCCTTTGTCTTTGGCCAAAGCAGCTCAAAGCACCGGGCGCTAAGCCAACAATCGCCTCGTCTGGCTTGAAGCTCAATGCTTACGGTATGTAGCTTCCACGGCGAACGGCGGATGATCTGCGTGCTCAGAAAGCCCGGCTAGTTTCGCATCCAGACCGCTGGCCGGCAGATTCCGCAAGAAGATCGCACTGTGGTTTTAATAGGTGAACCAGTCTACGTCTGACCCAATTCCAATTTGGGAATTGGGGACTATTCTTAAGATACACTTCATTTTATGTTGACTCCCATTTTGCGCAGTGATATAAGTTGGCCGTTCGCGATTCAACTATTGTCCCATTGAAAATTGCGGCAGATGCATGGAAATGGCTCTTGCCATAACGACCATGGGCTATTTCGTTTGGTGCAGGATGTGGGTCCCTCCAATTTGAAGTGAAGAGAAGCTGCGTCTTTTCGATTGCGGAAGATGGCTACAGGAC
Organism: uncultured Terriglobales bacterium; assembly: GCA_964619235.1. Classification (GTDB taxonomy): domain Bacteria; phylum Acidobacteriota; class Terriglobia; order Terriglobales; family Acidobacteriaceae; genus CAZUCM01. The sequence goes on along the minus strand of CAZUCM010000045.1, from coordinate 604 downwards.
TGCGAACTGGTTGCACGATTCGGAATGCCGATTGTGCGATACCACCAAATATGAAGACTTCCAGGAGATGCGAATGTTCGTTCGTGGGGGATCCGCTGCTCATCGTTGCGCTCTTCCGGCCCTGCCGCTAAGGGTCGCGGTCTTATTACTGGCCGTGGCAATTTGCGGGTTTGCGGCGCCGGCCTTAGCGCAGAGTGAATTCAGCATCACGCTGAATTCTATTAGTCCTAATCCAACAACCGTGGGAACATCAACCAGCGCCAGCGTGCATTTTGCGGATACCGGAACCGGTAGCAGCAGCACCAGCGTCAAATGCACGGACAATATCGTGAACTCGGCGGGCACTGTTGTATTCACGAGCAACACCAGCCTGAGCATGAAGACTGGCAGCACGAAGGACTTCGCCATCACCTTTAAGCCTACGGCTGCCGGAACCTACACGGTACAGGGTATCGCGACGAATTCATCCGGGACGGTACTTGGGGAAAATCTAAACCTGGGTACCGTTACCGTGAGCGGAACGCCGACCCCAACGCCAACGCCAACGCCGACACCGACGCCAACGCCGACACCGACGCCGACGCCGACGCCGACGCCAACACCG
>CAZUCM010000044.1:0-12980 GCA_964619235.1 uncultured Terriglobales bacterium | reverse complement strand
ACTGGCGCCCGCTCTTAACTGTGCTCACGGCCATTTCCTTTCAGCGCAGCCAGGGGAAACTCCACGGTCAATCTGGTCCCCGCAGTGGTGTCGCGTTCCAGGGTTCCGCCCAGCGCCTCAATGCGTTCGCGCATGCCGCGCAGTCCATGGCCCTCGGTCTGGGAACCGCCGACTCCGTCGTCCTGAATTTCCAGCCGGCAACCTCCATTGGCCGCCGCCAGGCAAACGCGGCAATTCCGGGCTTGCGCATGGCGCACAACGTTGGTTACCGCCTCGCGCACTACCAGCGCGACGACGCTTTCTTGTGCCGGCGACAATGGCACAGCCGCGGAATCGGTCTGCATGGCCACGCCCGCGGTCGCCAGTGCCGTCCGGGCCTGCGCGAGCTCCGCTTCCAGACTGTGTACGCGGTAGCCGCGAATCGTATTCCGCACCTCCGACAGCGCCTCCCGTGAGGCCTGCTCCACATCGCTCATCTCCGTTTTCGCCCGCTCTGGATCGATATCGATCAACTTTCCGGCCAATTCCGATTTCAGGATGATCACGGAAAGCGTGTGCCCTAATACGTCATGCAGGTCACGGGCAATCCGCTCCCGCTCCGCCACCTGGGCCAGATGCTCGATCTCTTCATTGGCCGCTTTCAACTTATAGTTCATCCGCATCGTCTGAGCGATGTGGATATTCATTCCTCCGACCGCCGACGTCGCGAGAGGCACCAGAAACCAGGGGGAAATATGCAGCAGCCAGGTTTCTATGCCGGCCACCATCGAAATCGCCGCCAAGGCGCACAAGAGACCGAGCGGCGACTCCATAACAAACGGAACAAAGGCGGCGGCAAAGATGAAGAGGCAGGTGCCGCCATTGTTCCACGGAGTGGACGCGATTCCGGCCAGAACCATGCCGCCTATGGCAATCAGCCGCCAGGTCTTGCCTTCTGACCACGTGTAGATTCCGTACAGCGCCAGGAACACAACCGTACCCAGGATGGTCAGCAGCCACTGCTTCACCCCCACGTGATGGAGAATCGGCTTCAAGAAGAAAACGCCGAAGTAGATCAGCGGCACGAAATGAGCCCAGTGGTTGTGTTTGTATGATTTCATCTTCCGCTCTCTAGGCTACCCTTTTTCGCCGCCGTAATCACCATGCAACAAGTACCCGGCAGCAAACCAAAGCCGGCCAGGCTCCAGATTCGCTCCCGGGACTTGCAGCTTGCAGCGCCGCCTCAGCCGTACATTTTGCCTTCGTCACGATAGAAGCCAATAACAGTCACGCCCAAAAAAACAAGCGTATAACCAATGAGGGCTTGCCAGTGGCTCCAACTCGAACCGCTGTGCAGGCCGCCTACCGTGCCCAGCGCGAGTTGCAATAGATGGTACGGCGGCAGCTTCGGCGCCAACTCTTGCATAAATTTCGGCATGGTCCCTACGGAAAAGAAAATTCCGGAGGCAAACGACAAGGGAATGTAGATCAACTGCACCACGGCGGCCGCGGAGTTGGGACCGGCAAGAGAGCCAATGACCAGACCCAGCGCGGTAAATGGAATCGCTCCCGCCGCCAGGGTAAGAACCAGTTCGAGAGCTTTGGCAAGCGCGATATGCACACCTCCTAAGAGGATACCCAAGACCAAAAGCAACAATACCGTGATCGAACTGAAGGTTACACTTACCGCCAGCTTCGCCACGAAGTAGGCCAGCGGAGGCATGGGACTGGCGCGCTTCACCTGCATCCAGCCCAGGCCGCGTTCCATCGCCACGCCTGCCCCATTGGTGACCAGCGACGCGCCCATGACGCCAAAGGTTCCGAAGGTTGCAATCAGACAGGTACTGACGCCGACCGACGCCATACTGCTTTGCCGGTTTATCAGCAGCCCGAACAGGACGTAGAACATCACCGGAAACAGCATCGTCGCCACCAGGTACATCGGCAGACGAATGTATTTCCAGAACTCGTATTTCGCCTCTTTCCAATAGATGGCGGCAACACCGGCGAGTGAGTGGGAGCCGGCAAAGTTCGGAGTGGTTGCAGCGGTAGCCATATATCACCTCTCTATGCGGTTTTGGGAACCGAAGCATTGCCATCGCTCTGCGTGAGCGACAGGAAGGCTTCTTCCAGTCCGGCGCCGGTGACTTCCAGATCGGAAAGCCCCCGGTCGCGAGTGAACAGTTCGCGGAGAACCTTCTCGGCCTCCGCCGTACGGATTTCCAGGGCCTCGCGGTCCCTGCGGACGGCGATCACCCCGGGCAGGCCGCGCACCACTTCCAGGTCCAGAGAGCTGACGCAGCGAATTTTCCTTCCCGCCACCCTGGCCTTGATCTCCGCGGGCGTACCTTCGGCGACGACCGTTCCGTGATCGATCACCACTACGCGGTCGGCCAGCGCGTCCGCCTCCTCCAGGTAATGGGTGGTGAGCAGCACCGTCTTGCCGCACTCGACCAGCCTGCGGATTTGCCCCCAGAGCAGATGGCGCGCTTCCACGTCCAGCCCCACCGTAGGTTCATCCAGAAACACCAGATCGGGATTGCCGCACAGAGCCAGGGCAAACAACACGCGCTGCTTCTGTCCGCCGGAGAGTTCGCCAAAACGGCGATTGCTGATGTTTTCAAGGCCGGCAATTTGCAGAGTTTCCTCCAGGGACAGAGGCTGCGGATAATAGGACGAAAACAGATCGATATGCTCGCGGACCCGCAACGTCTCCGGAACCTTGGCCACCTGCAGCATGGCGCCAATGCGTAAACGAACCGCCGGACGAACGGGATTTCCTCCAAACACCTCCACTTCGCCAATGCTGGGCCTGGCCAACCCCAGAAACAGTTTCACTGCCGTGGTCTTGCCCGCGCCATTCGGACCCAGCAGCGCCACCAGTTCGCCCGCGCGAGCCTCTAATTCGACATTCCGCAGGGCCAGCACCGCTCCATAGTTCTTACTGACTCCATGCAGTCGCGCGACCACCGGCCCGGGGCGGCCGGCTGCACTCGCCTTGCGCTCTTGGATTTGTTCGCAGCATGTGCTCATCTTCACTTCCCTCGTGCCCGCCAGATTTGCTTTCTGTCCGGCGAGTGCACCCATCATGCGGCAAGCGAAAAGGCCGCACCAGTGGAGAACATCACCCCTGTGGAATGACATTTGTCATGGCGGCGTCTGGAGTAGCGCAGCGGTCCGTACCCACGGATTTCTGAAAGAGCACGGACTGGAATTCGATTTGTTGTCCAAAATGACATTTGTCATCCCTGCCGGATGATGTTTTCCACTGGCGAGAGCAACGCAACTCCTGCATGATGATCGGCGTAATAGTCATAAGGAGATTCCGCATGAAGGTCCATTCGCGCCTCTGCCTTTGCTTTGTATTCATTGCCGTTTCGCTCTCTCTCCGGGCCTCCGCAGCGACAAATGCGGCGGCAAAGGAGATGGCGATTACCATCCGGGCGGATCAACCGCAGCAGGAGGTCCCCGGACATTTTCTTGGCCTGTCGGTGGAAAAAGAACAGCTCACCAGGGGTGAATTTGTGCCCGCCAATGCCGTTCTGTCCCGCTTGCTGCAGAATCTGGGCGCGGGGACGCTTCGAGTTGGCGGTAACAGTGTGGACTATGCTCCCTATGGACCTATGCAATCCCAGCTACCGTCCGACTGCCGGATCAAGAAGAAATGGGCGTTCACCCCGGCCATGATCGAGGAAATGTTTCGTTTCGCCAAAGGAGCAAATTGGCAGGTGATTTATGGCTTGAACCTCGGCTGTTTCGCCCCGGCAGCCGCAGTAGCGGAAGCCAAGTACGCCTATTCCGTGAGCCAGGGCAACCTGCTGGCCCTTGAGATTGGAAATGAGCCGGACATGTTCGCCTTTCAGGGATACCGGGCGGCTTCGACCGACTCCCCGTCCATCATGGGAAAGTACTCCTGGGACCCGTCGGCCTTCCTCAAGGAATACGACGCCTATCGAATCGCCTTGCAGAAAGCCATCCCGGAGGCCGGGTTCTCGGGTCCGGGGGTTGGGCTTTATCTGGACGGCGTAGAATGGCTGCCCAAGTTTCTGACGGCTGAGCCGCAGGGGCTGGTCTTCACCAGCGTCCACTATTATCCTATGGTTCGGCCTGACAGGATGCCCAAAGAACTCCCGCTCATCCCCGCGAGTTCTCCTGTCTACCCGACGATTGCGCACATGTTGAGCCCCAGGATTGGCGAATGGGTAATGGAAAATGGCTTTGCCCCGCAGATGCGCGCTTCCAGGGCCCAGGGGCTGCCGTTCCGGGTTACGGAGTTGAATTCCGCGGCTTACGGCGGACAAACCGGCGTCAGTGATGTGTTTGCCTCCGCCCTCTGGATTCTGGACTACAGCTTTCGATTTCTCAGTCTGGGCGCAGACGGAATTGATGTTATGACCGATCTGCCTACGGGTGGGTTGTACTCCGCCATTCAAGTGGAAAATGGAGTGCACGTCGCACGTCCCATCTATTACGGAATGCTCTTCTTTCACCAGGCAGCCCAGGGCCGGCTGGTGCCCTCCGAATCTGGCGGCGATGCCGCGGGACCCAATTTTTCCGTCTATTCCACTCTGGGGCCGGATCACACTGCCAGGGTGACCCTGATCAACAAGGAATCCGCACTGGCGGTCCGCGCCCGTATCCAGATCTCGGGTGGCCATTATGAATCCGCAAACATCTTACGTTTGACAGCGCCGGCACTCGATGCCGCATCGGGAGTCGAGTTTGGCGGAGCGGCAGTACAAGCGGACGGAAGCTGGCAGCCGAAAGCGGGTGAAACCATCAAGGCGGAGGCGGGAACGCTGATCGTCACAGTTCCGCCAGGCAGCGCGGCGCTGCTGATAGCGGAACCGGCAAAACCAGCTATGAAGTGAGTGCAGCTATTCCCGGGTTGGCGCCGAAATGATGCGGGGTTGCCGGAAGAACAGGCTTCCAGCCCGAGGTCCCAGGGCGATGGCGGAAAGCTTACTTGCTCTCCTTGGGCGGCACAGTCAGCCCGAAGATGGAAATTCCACCGGCGCCGGCTACGTTGACGCGGGGATCTTCCGGATTAGGCAGATACAGGGTCTTGCAGTGCTCGCAACGATAGACTTCGGCCTTCGGTCCCCAGGCAGCAGCCACATCGCCGCACGCCTGTTCCACCACGTCGGTCACATAGAACCAGCGTTTCAAATGGCCGCCGCACAACTTGTTCTTCTCGTCCTTCTCGTTGCAAGCGCGCTGCAACGGCTTCTTGACCTTGACCTTATGATTGGTCAACTGCGGGACGGAGGGTTCCGGGTTCGCGCTTACGGCAGCAGCATCCTGAGTTTCAGAGGTTGCCAAAATTATGCCTCGTTAAAAAGTTTACAGTTTACAGTTTGCGGTTTTCTGCCAAACAAAGCAATGGTTGGATACAGCCGTCAGCAATCAGCTTTCAGCGGTCAGCCAGAAAGCCGGAGAGGGTTGCCGGCTGAAAGCTGACAGCGGAGAGCCGATTGCTGCTCCTCAATACTCAACTTTCACCAGGTACAACCCATTCGCAGCCGCGGTTGCGCCGGGGTTGGCACTGCGCGAGCGTGCCTCCAGAATACGTGGAAGATCATCCGGTTCGAGCGTTCCCTTCCCCACCAGCAGGAACGTACCCATCAAATTGCGCACCATGTGATGCAGAAATCCGCTGCCTCGCACCGTGTAAATCAGCTCTTCGCCGTCGCGGCAAAATTCGGAGGCAAAGATTTTGCGAATATTGGAAACCTGTCTTCCCTCCAATATCCCATCTTCCACAAAGGGCGCTTCCTTTTCCGGCTGAAGACCGAAGACCGCAGACCGTAGGCCTGCCGTCCGCTCCGGATCGACAGCGGCAAAGGAGGTGAAATCGTGCTCTCCCACCACCAGCACGGCAGCGGCGGTCATGGCCTGCTCGTCCAGCGGCCAGGGATGGTGATAAACATAGCGCGCCAGAAACGGCGGGCAAACAGCTCCCCGGTAAGTGCGATAGCGATAGGTCTTAGCCACCGCCGAGGTGCGCGCGTGAAATTCCCGCGGCGCTTCCTCGACTTCCACAACCCGGATCGCCGGCGGCAAAATGTGGTTTAACGCCAGCTTGAGATTGGAAACCGGTATCGGGCTCGCCAGCACCACCGATGCAACTTGCGCCAGCGCATGTACCCCGGCATCGGTGCGGCCGGAGCCTTGCGGCAAGGTTCTTCCTCCGGTGACGCGCTCCAGCGCCTCCGCCAGGGCGCCTTGTACGGTTTGGCGCTCCGGCTGCACCTGCCAGCCGCTAAAGCCGGCGCCATCGTAGGCCAAGGTGATTTTCAGGTTCCGCATGGAAAGTTTTTACGTTCGCTTGATACTCTATCTGTACTCTGGAACTGGCCGCGTTCAGCTATACTAATGCGTTTTCTTCCCGGGAAGAACACGAAGTGGGAATTGGCGATCGCCCGGCGCGGCTGGAGTGCCCCGAAGATCGAATCGGGAACAAAGATCGCGGCTACTTCGTAACCGCAGATGTATCCAAACCGGAGGAACTCTTTTGACGCCACAAGCGCCAAAGATCCGGCAGCAGGCCAGGCCGTATATTTCTGACTCGAGCCTGGAAGTGAGTGGATGGGTGCGTTCATAATCAGTCGGCAAATCGGAGAACAAAAAATGCGTGTTTTGCGTGGCATAGTATTGGTCGCAATGGCAATCATGTCGGTCGTCGTCATCTCAGTTGGGCAAACGGAACCCTCGTCTCTTTATACCAACGGAAAATCTCCGTTCCCGAACCCTTCTGCGCCGTTCACCCCCAGTAGCGTAGCCGATCCCAGCTACAAGAATTCGCCACGGCTTGCCCAACTGCTGAAAGACGGGAAGTTAGTCCTTTCGCTGGACGACGCAATCGCGCTGGCCCTGGAAAACAACCTGGATCTGGCAATCTTCCGCTACAACCTGCCGATCGCCGATACCGATATGTTGCGCGCCAAGGCCGGGGCCTCCATTCTGGGCGTCAATAACGGCATTGTTCAGGGCACGCCGGGCGGTGGCAGCATCACCGCGGCGGGCGCATCGGGCAGCGGTCCGGGCGGCACCAGCATCGCCGCCGGAGGCGCAGGCAGCGGCACCGGCGGTATTGTAACCTCCACCGAGGGCGCCGGTCCCGCACTCGACTCGTATGATCCGGTCTTTACCGCCGGCCTGAGTCTGCAACATGCCGCCGTTCCCCAGTCGTCCAGCTTTTACACCGGATCGCTGACCCTGGACCAGAATACCGGCACCGCCAACTTCGGATATCAGCAGGCCTTCCCCACCGGCACCCAGGTCAACGTCAGCTTCGACGATAATCGCGTGATCAATAACGATTTATTGGAAGTGCTGAATCCCGCCCTCAACTCGGCGGCACAGCTGACGGTTCGGCAGCATTTGCTGCAAGGTTTCAGCAGCGGCTCCAATCGGCGCTTCATGCGCATCGCCAGAAACAACCGCGAAATCTCCGATGTGGCGCTGAAGCTGCAGGTGATCACGACGGTCACCCAGATCGAAAATATGTATTGGACCCTGGTCGAGACCTATGAGGACGTGAAAGCCAAAGAACGCGCCCTCGATCTCGCCAACCGCCTGCTGAACGATAATCAGAAGCAGGTGCAGATCGGCACCCTGGCGCCGATTGAAGTGGTCCGCGCGCAGAGCAACGTGGCTTCCGCCAACCAGGACCTGCTGGTCTCCCAGACCAATCTGCAACTGCAGCAACTGCTGATGAAAAACGCCGTCAGCCGCAATCTGACCGACTCTCAACTGATGTCCGCCGACGTAATTCCAACCGACACCATGCAGCTTCCGGACAAGGAACCCGTGGTGCCGGTCGACGATCTGATTGCCGACGCGCTCAGTCACCGCGCGGAACTTTCCGAATCCAACATCAACCTGACCAACGCAGAAATCACCAATAAGGCGGCGAAAAATGCCCTGCTCCCCACCGTCGACCTGGTGGCCAGCTACGGCACCTCGGCTCTCGGCGGCCCCATCACGCCAATCGCCAACTCGGTCGGCATCTGCCCCGCCAATCCCATGGCCATCACCAATTCGCTATGCGTGCCCGCCGGACTGCAGAGCACCGGCATTGGCCACACGCTCTCCACCTTGTTCAGCAACGACAATCCCAACTACACGGTCGGAATCAACGTCAATATTCCCATTCGCAATCGCGAAGCGCAGGCCACGCAGATCCGCTCCCAGTTGGAATATCGCCAGGCGCAGATGCGCATACAGCAACAGCAGAACCAGATACGCATCGAGGTCCGCAACGCCCAGATCGGCGTACTGCAGAACCGGGCGCGGGTTGACGCGGCCACCAAGGGCCGGCAACTGGCTTATCAAACCTTGGATTCCGAACAGAAGAAATACGCCCTGGGCGCCTCCACCACTTACAACGTTCTGCAAACCCAGCAGGCTTTAGCGGCGGCCGAGTCCAACCTGATCAATGCCATGGCCGCCTACGAAAGTTCGCGCGTCGAACTGGACCGCGCCACCGGTCTGACCCTGACTCATCTGGGAATCGATTTGTCCGATGCCGGCAGCGGCAACGTAAACAAGCTGCCGCACGTGCCCGGAGTAGTGCCCGCGGTGAACGAAACCAAATGAAGGTTTCAGAGTTTCAAGATTTCAAAGATTCAAAGAGGAATTACTATTGACGCTGGAGTCGCAAGACGTTGAATCCTTGAAGTCTTGAAACCTGCCTTATGCTTTCTGTCGCCATCATTACGCTGAACGAAGAGCGCAACCTGGAGCGCACGCTGCAGAGCGTCCGCGCTTTGGCCGGGGAGATCGTGGTCCTCGATTGCGGTTCCACCGACCGCACGCAGGAGATTGCCCGGCGGCTGGGCGCAAAAGTATTCGTGGAAGAGTGGAAGGGTTATGGCACGCAGAAGAATTCGGCCATCGCCAAATGCACCGGCGACTGGGTGCTCTCCCTGGATGCCGACGAGGTGGTGGAACCGGAGTTGGCTTCCGAAATCGTTTCGGTTACGGAAAATGCCGCAAGTGGGACAAAGAACCCGCCAAACGGCTATTTCATTCCACGGAAAAACTTTTTTCTTGGCCGTTGGATCAAGCAGGGCGGCTTCTGGCCGGACCCCAAAGTCAGACTTTTTCGCCGGGGAACCGGTCAGTTCGAAGAGCGGCAGGTCCACGAAACCATGCGCGTCAGCGGACGTGTCGGAATATTACGAGGCGCCCTTCTGCATGACACCTATCCGACGCTGGAAGGCTATTTGAACCAAATGAACCGCTATTCCTCGCTGGGAGCTCAAATGGCGGTGGCAAACGGCAAACGCGCCTTCAACCCCCTGGACATCGTCGTTCGGCCTGGTCTTACCTTCTTGTATAACTACTTCCTGCGTCTCGGCTTCCTGGATGGAAAAGAGGGACTGCTGCTGCACCTTTACCACGCCTCTTACGTAAGCTGGAAATACGCCAAGGCCTGGGAAGCGTCACGCCGCCAGTGAAAAAACCTGCTTGAATTAGCCCAAAACCCTAGTACAATTTTTTCATGCCCCGCAGTGTGATCCGTGTCATTTTGGCTATTTTCGTAGTCCTCGGTGTGGCCTGTTCTGGCAGCGCACAGGACACCGGTGTGATTCCGGCGGACAAGGCGGCCGCCATCGGCAAAGTTGCCGATGACTTCATTTCGCGCCTGCACAAGTCGCTGGACCTGTTTCCCCTGAATGACATGTTGGCGCCCAACATCGGTACGCTCTACCGCAATTATCCGGGCGAGTTTCTTCCCTTCCAGAATCCGCGCATGACCAAGGCGCTGCTGGTGGCAACCGACGGCGGCACGTTGAACCGCAAATTACTGGCCGATTGGAATCTGGTCTACCTGACCTCAGTCCTGATGAACTCCGGCGGCAATAAGCCCGATTCGCTCAAGGCATTCCCTTCGGAGTTTTTGAAACTAGCCAGGAAATCGGAGTTCCTGAAGCCATTCATCAAGGAAGGCTCGGCGGTCACCATGTCCACGCCCGCCGAACTGGACCGCTATCTCAAGGAAGCTGACCAGGTGCTCCCGGCCTTAAGGCAAAGCGTGAAACCGGAGATGTTTGCCCTGCGCACCGTCTCCGACAAGCAGTACCTGCCCATCCCCGCTCCCCCCTCGTCCATGGGCTTTGACACCGCTTACATGGTGCAGCGCGAATCCCTGGTTCTGGTTTTGGTCGAACAAGGGGACGGATACCAGATCATCAGCCTGGCAGCGCCGGAAAACTAGAAGGCCCTTCCACATTGTACCGGCTGCAAACTATGCACTGTAAACTGTGATCTCATCGTTTTTCCGGCTAAAATAGTTTCACCTATGCGTAACTTCTTGATTTTTCTACTTCTGGCGGCCGTGTCTTTCACCGGCTGCAAGCGCCCGGCGGCGGCAGCCAACCCCGTGGATGTTCTGGAAAGCCGTCTGCGTACCTTAGCCGGCACTGACGCCACAAATTGCGGACGCGTGGCCCCAGGCGCGGATGTGAAGCCGGCCAGCGATTGTGCCATGCAGGCAAATAGCTCGAAGCATCCTTTCTATGTCGGTTACTCGATGAACGCCGGCGAAATGGGCCTGATCACCTTCGCCTTCGCCGGAGACGCCAACGGCAAGGTGTACCGGGCGGAATACAACCCTAAAGGTTGGCAAGGCCCGATGACCGGTGGAGACCTGACCGACGGAACCCAGGTTTTCTCCCTGGCTTGCAGCGCGCCGCTGCGAGTTGCCCAGAGCGGACGCGTCACCTGCCTGCCTCCCATGGCAATGGGCGCGGGAGGAATGAATCCGCACGGCGGTTTAATGATGCCTCCTCCCGGGACGGCGAATCCTCACCAGGGCATGACCATGCCTCCTCCGGGGACGGCCAATCCCCATGCCGGCATGGCCATGCCCTCGCATTAGCCATTTACCGCATTCGGGCAATCCGGAGACCGCCGGATTGCCCGACGCAGGAAACGGCAGCCATAATCCATTCGACGATTGCGTCTGCGAACGCGCTGGTGTACCGTAGCGTTTTCCTCACTTTGGCCGCGCTTCCGGGGCGTAGCCGGTAACATGAGGCAGCCGAATGCCCGAGCATAAGCAGGTGGCGCCAGTCAGTCACACGCTCCCCACAAAGATCGACCCTTCGGCAGCGTCGTACGAAACCAATATGCAGAAGATGGCGCAACTGGTGGCCCAGGTGCGCAATGAGGAAGAAGAGATACGCGAAGCCGGGCGCTCCGCTGCCGTCCTGCAGCAGCATCAAAAAGGACGCTTAACCGCCCGCGAACGCATTGCCCTTCTCCTCGATGCGGGCACCGAGCTCTTTGAACTTGGCATTCATGCCGCCCACGGCATGTACCGGGAGTGGGGCGGAACGGCGGCTGCGGGCGTGATCGTGGGCATCGGCGAGATTCACCGCCGCAACGTCATGCTGATCGCCAATGACGCCACCGTACAGGGCGGCGCTTTTTTCCCCATGACCGCCAAAAAGGTAATCCGCGCCCAGAATATCGCCCTGGAAAACCATATTCCCACCATCTATCTGGTGGATTCTTCCGGCGTCTTCCTGCCTTTGCAGGATGACGTATTTCCCGACCAGGACGATTTCGGGCGGGTGTTGCGCAATAATGCGGTGATGTCGGCCAAGGGGATTCCGCAGATTGCGGCCATTCTGGGTCCGTGCGAGGCCACCGGCGCTTTCTTGCCGGTGTTGTGCGACCACCTTCTGATGACCGAAAGCAGCAGTCTCTTCCAGGCTGGTCCCGCATTGGTCCAGGAGGCCATCGGGCAAAGGGTTTCGCCCGAAGATCTGGGCGGCGCCAAAGTGCACGCGCCTTTCAGCGGCACGGCCGACTTTCGCGAGCCCGACGACGAAAGCTGTCTCCGCCGCATTCGCTCCCTGGTGGAAAAGATGGGGTTTCGCCAGCCCGCTCCCTTCAACCGCATCAAAGCGGAGCCCCCCGCCTATCCCAGCGAAGAAATCTACGGCATATATGACGGCGGCCCGGCCGGGCAATACGATATGCGGGAAATTATCGCCCGCATCGTGGACGGCAGCCGTTTCGAGGAATACAGAGCCGAATTCGGAAAGACCATGATCTGCGGCTACGCCCGCATAGGCGGGTTTGCCGCCGGCATCGTCGCCAACCAAAGGACACACGCTCAGCAGTTCAGTCATCAAGGCCAAAAGCGAATCGAATTCGGCGGAGTCATTTACCGCGAGTCCGCGGAAAAGGCGGCGCGGTTCATTATGGACTGCAACCAGAACCTGGTGCCGCTGGTCTTTCTGCATGACGTCACCGGCTTTATGGTTGGCCGCGACGCCGAAGGCAACGGAATCCTCCGTGCCGGCGCCAAGTTGATGGGCACCATTGCCAACTCGGTGGTCCCCAAGATCTCGGTGATCGTCGGGGGCTCCTTCGGAGCCGGTCACTACGCTATGTGCGGCAAGGCCTGCGATCCGCGTTTTGTCTTCGCCTGGCCGAGCGCCAAGCATTCGCTGATGACCGGCGACTCCGCCGTCAACACTCTGGCGGAACTGAAGATCCAGCAACTGGAGAGCAGCGGCAAAACGCTGACCGAAGCCGAGCGAAAGACAGTGCGCTCAGCCTTGCACGACGCCTGCGCCGAGCACATGGACCCGCGTTACGGTGCCGCCCGTCTATGGGTGGACAAGATCATCGATCCCATGGACACCCGCGATGCGCTGATTATCGCCCTGGAAGCCGCCGCCTTGAATCCCGAAGTCCCGAAGTTTAATGTGGGAATACTGCAAACCTAGCGATTTGTAATTGAGTAATTTGTAATTTGTAATTGACGGGTTGAGCGATAGACTTGGGGGTCAATTGTAAATTTAAAATTTGCAATCCCTGTGGTCCATTTGCGGCAAGAAAGCTTTGGCCCCTGGCTGCCGACAACTGGCTACCAGCTACTGTTTCTTTATGGATGCGGAAATCAAACTCGTAGAGTGCCCGCGCGACGCGTGGCAGGGACTGAAAGCCCAGATTCCCACGGAAGCCAAGGTGGCGTA
>CAZUCM010000043.1:0-13131 GCA_964619235.1 uncultured Terriglobales bacterium | reverse complement strand
TTTCAAATTTGAAATTTGGCCGGAGAATCCCCCACACCCCGGTTCAATTACAAATTACCAATCCCCAGATAACAAACTTTTTCTTATGCGAGCTCGGCTTGCGGTTCCATGGCCTGCTGGGCCGGTGGCTGGGCCTGCGGGATTTCCTGCTGGATAATGGCCAGCAGGTCGCGGTCCTGCACGACCTTCACCCGGTCGGCGAGGGTGACAAAGCGCTTGTAGATGGCGTCCAGCTGGCGGCGCGAGAACTCAAAGCCCAACTGCTCGCAGCGTTTGCCAAGCGCGTTGCGCCCGGAGTGCTTGCCCAGGACCAGGCTGTTGGCGGGTACACCTACCGATTGGGGAGTCATGATTTCGTAGGTCAGCGGATTCTTGATCATGCCGTCCTGATGGATGCCGGCTTCGTGCGCGAAGGCGTTGCGGCCCACGATCGCCTTATTCGGCTGCACATAGACGCCGGTGATTTCCGTCAGCAACTGGCTGGAAGGAAACAGTTCTTCGCCGTGGATGCCGGTTTCGAAGGGGATTACGTCGCGGCGAACGTTCAGCGCCATCACCACCTCTTCCAGGGCGGCATTGCCGGCGCGCTCGCCAATTCCGTTGATGGTGCACTCCACCTGCCGCGCCCCCGCTTGTACGGCGGCGATGGAATTGGCCACCGCCAGGCCCAGGTCGTTATGGCAATGCGAGGAGATGGTGACCTGCGGATGTTTGCGGTGCGTGCGCAGGCAGACCTCACTGAAGATGCGCACCATTTCGCTGGGAACGTTATAGCCAACCGTATCGGGCAGATTCACCGTGGTGGCGCCGGCCGTGACTACGGCCTCGATCACGGTCATCAAAAACTCGATGTCGGTACGCATGGCGTCCTCGGCGGAAAACTCGACGTCGGAGGTAAAGGTTTTCGCATAAGCGACCTGTTCCACCGATTGCCGCAGGCATTGTTCGCGGCTCATTTTCAACTTGTATTGCAGATGGATGTCGGAGGTGGCCAGGAAGACGTGCAACATGGGATGGGCCGCGTGGCGTACGGCATCCCAGGCGCGATCGATATCTTCCTTGCGGCAGCGGGCCAGCGCGGCAATGCGCGGCCGGCGAACCTCGCGCGACACCGCCTCGACCGACTCGAAGTCCCCGTCGGAGGCGATGGGAAAGCCGGCTTCAATGACGTCCACGCCCAGGCGATCCAGCTGATGCGCCATACGCAGCTTCTCCGGCACCGTCATGCTGCATCCCGGCGACTGTTCGCCATCCCGCAAGGTGGTATCGAAAATGGTTACCCGGTTCTCCTGCATTCGAGTCCTCCTGTAAATCGCCGCCTGATTCCGCCGTAGACGGCGGCAGGCAGCGCCATTTCAGAAAATTTTGTCGCGGGCCACATGATAAGGCAAGATTATAATTTTTGTTGTAACATAAATTGAGCTTATGGTATAAGCGAAACGAGCATGGGGTATTCATCCCTCGTACCCGGGAAAAGAAACGGGAAACGGTCTCATTATGGATCTCTTTCAGATAGAAACGTTTTTGGCGGTGGCCCGCGAAGGGAGTTTTTCCCGCGCGGCCAAGAAGTTGTTTCGCACACAGCCGGCAATCAGCCAGGCGGTGCGCAAACTGGAGCAGGAGCTGGGAGAGCCGCTGTTCGACCGTTCCTCGCGGGAGGGCATGCTGACCGATGCCGGCCTGGTGCTGCAGGAGTATGCGGAAAAGCTGCTCAACATGCGGGTGGAGGCGATCACGGCGCTGCAGGAGTTGCGGCAGATGCATCGCGGGCACCTGGTGCTTTCGGCCAACGAGTTCACCACGCTGTATCTGTTGCCGGTGCTGGACCAATTCCGCCGCCTCTATCCGATGATCCGGGTGACGGTGCAGCGCAGCCTCTCCAGCCGTATTCCCAACGAACTGCTCAATCACAATACCGAACTGGGATTGGTGGGCTTTCATCCGGCCGATCCGGAGTTGCGGTCGTTCGTGGTCTACCGCGACGAGCTGGCGTTCGTGGTTCCACCGAACCATCCGCTGGCGCGCGCGCAGGCGGTGACCATCCGCCACCTGGGCGCGGAGAACTTTATTGCCCACAACGTTTCTTCGCGGTACCGCGAAAAGGTGCTGGAAACCTTCCGCCGCAAGCGGGTGCCGCTGAATATGGATATCGAACTGCCTTCGGTGGAAGCCATCAAGAAGTTTGTCGCCAGCGGCAACGGCGTGGCATTGTTGCCGGGAATCTGCGTGGCGACGGAGGTGGAACAAGGCGTACTGGTAAAGGTCACCGTGCCCGAATTGCGCTTTGAGCGCAAGATCCGCATCGTGTGCCGGCGCGGCTCCGCACTGTCGCACGCCGCCCAGGCTTTTCTGACGGTTGCCGAATCGTACGCCCACAAGCACCAGGGGGCGTATACGTATGTGGCGGAACACTGAGGCCGGAGCCTTCAGCATTCAGCTATCAGCCGTCAGCCAGCAAGCGAAAGGCTGAATGCTCCGGCATGGAACGCTAGGTTGAGTACTCCGCATTAATCCGCACGTATTCGGCGGTGAGATCGGTGGTGAGAAAATCGACAGCCGCCTTCCCTTGCCCCAGTTGTATGCGGATGTCGTAGCTGGGCTGGAGCAGATACTGATGAGCTGCCCGCTCGTCGAAGGTACGGGCCTCGCCTTTGCGGCAAACCTGCTGCTCTCCGATAAAGATATTCACCTTGCGCGGGTCGATCTTTACGCCGGAATAACCGACGGCGGCCAGAATGCGTCCCCAGTTGGGGTCGGCCCCGGTCAACGCGGTCTTCACCAGCAGGGAGCCGGCAATCGCCTTGGCCACGGCCATCGCCTCCGGGCGGCGGCGCGCGCCTTCGACGTGCAGGCGCGCCACGTGCTTTACGCCTTCGCCGTCGCTCACGATCTGTTCGGCCAGCGAGCGGCAAACCAAGGTCAAAGCTTCGGCAAAGGCCTTGCGCACGGAGCGCAACTGCACGCCGCTGTTGCCGCTGGCCAGCAACAGCAGGGTGTCATTGGTCGAAGTGTCGTGGTCCACGGAAATGCAGTTGAAACTGGCATCGCAGGCGGCGGGGAGCAGCCGCTGCAGGTCGCCCGGCGCGGCTTCAACGTCGGTAAAAACATAGACCAGCATGGTCGCCATGTTGGGCGCGATCATGCCGGAACCTTTGGCAATGCCCATGACGGAGACCGTGCCGCCGCGCCCCTCCAGCACAAACGAGGCAATCTTGGGACGCGTGTCGGTGGTCAGGATGGCATTGGCGAAACGGCGCACCGCGGCTTCGTCGTCTCCCTTATGCTCGAGCAATTGCGGCAGGCCGGCGATCAACTTTTCCGCCGGGAAGGGGACGCCAATGATTCCGGTGGAAGAAGGAAAGACCTCATGCGGCCTGATTTTCAGATGGGCGGCAGTGGCTTTACACACGCCGGCGCAGGCCCGCATGCCATCCTTGCCGTTGGCGCAGTTGGCGTTGCCGGAGTTCACCACCACGGCGCGCAGGCGTCCGCGACTGCGTTTCAGGTGGCCGCGGCCGATTTCCACCGGAGCCGCCACAAAGCGATTGGTGGTAAAAATGGCGGCGGCACTGGCTCCGGCAGGCGCTTCCGCATAAGCCAGATCGGGCCGGCCGCTGACCTTGATGCCGGCGGCGGCAGCGGAAAAAAGAAAGCCTTGGGGGATGTGAATTTTCATCTCGCCAATCGTAAACAAAAATGGAACGCAGAGGACGCAAAGGACGCCATGGAACCAAAAATAAAAACCTTAGCCACAGATCAACGCAGATCAACACAGATCTGAAACAAATCTTAAAAAAATAAGTTCAAACAGCGTTCATCGCGTTTATCCGCGGCTACTGCTGCTCTGCGTCCTTGGCGTCCTCTGCGTTCGCTTTCTCCCGCTACACGCCGATTTTGATGGGGCGGGCAAACATGCGCGCCTGTTGCAGAATCGTCATCTTCGGCAATTCGCCTTTGACCATGGCCACTTCATCGCAAGCATTCAGCTTGGGACACTTCAGGCAATCCTTGTAAATCTTGTCGGGCAGGTCGGTGAGCTCCGCCGTCTCGAAACCGAGTTTGGCGAAGTAGTCGGGGATGCGGGTAAAAAGGCAAACGCCCCGGACCTGATGCCAGGCGGCTTCGTCCATCAGCACCTTGATCACTTCGTGGCCGGCACCGTGCCCCTGCGCCGCCGGATGCACGGCAATGGAGCGAATCTCCGCCAGATGGGTGCCGTAGAGGTGCAGGGCGCCACAGGCAATGATCTGGCCCTCGTCTTCCACGACGGCGAAATCGCGGATATTCTCGCAGAGTTCCGGCAAGCTGCGCGGCAACAACACGTTGGTTTCCGCGAACAACGCGATCAGGTCGTGGATAGGAGCCGCGTCCGGCAGAACGGCTTTACGCGCCAGCATCGTGAGCCCTCCCCGATTGAATCCCAATTCTTTCACGCATGGCATCGATAGCCTCCTGTACTCGTTTTGGCGCCGTACCGCCAGGCACGTCGTGGCAGGCAAGCACCGCGGCCAGCGTGAGATGCGCATAAACATCATCGGCGAAATCCGGTGAAAACTTGCGCAACTCCGGCAGGCTCAGCGCCTCCAGCTCACAGCCCTTTTCCAGACAAAACTGCACGGCCTTTCCCACCTGCTCATGCGCGCGCCGGAAGGGCACGCCGCGGCGTACCAGGTAGGTGGCCGCGGCCATGGCATTCATAAATCCCTTGCCGGCCGCCGCCTGCATGCGCGCCTCGTCGAACTCGACCGCGGCCATAAAGCCGGCGGCAATTTTCAGTGACGCCAGCACCGTATCGGAAGCGGCAAACACCGGCTCCTGCGATTCCTGCATGTCCTTGTTATAGGCCAGCGGCAACCCTTTGGTGACCATCAGCAGCGACAGCGATGCGCCCACCACCCGCCCCGCTTTGCCGCGAATCAGCTCCAGCGAATCCGGATTCTGCTTCTGCGGCATGGCGCTGGAGCCGGTGGAGTAGGCCTGCGGTAAACGGACAAATCCATACTCCTGCGTGGAGAACAAAATCATCTCCTCGGCCCAGCGGCTCAGGTGCACGGCCAGCAGGCTGAGGTTCTGTACAAACTCCACGGCAAAATCGCGGTCGCTGGTGGCGTCCATGCTGTTCGCCGTAGGACGGTCAAAACCGAGCTCCGCGGCCATCATGGCGCGATCGAGATTCAAAGTGGCGCCGGCCACCGCGCCCGAACCCAGCGGGCAGCGGTTGACGCGTTTGCGGCAATCGGCCAGGCGCTCGGAATCGCGGACAAACATTTCGGCGTAAGCCAGCAGCCAATGCGATACCAGCACCGGCTCGGCACGCTGCAAATGGGTGTAGGCGGGCATGGCGGCATCGCCGGCGCGCTCCGCCTGCCGCAACAACGCGCCATTGAGCTCCGCCAGCGAATCGAGCAACTGGTCGATGGCATCGCGCACAAACAAACGCAGGTCGGTGGCGATCTGCTCGTTGCGGCTGCGCCCGGTGTGCAACTTAAGACCGGCATCGCCGATCGCCGCCGCCAGCTGCCGCTCCACAAAGTGGTGAACGTCTTCCGCCTCGGCGTCTTCGAGAAAGCCGGGTTCCTCGGCTGCGCGCCGCGCAATGCTGTCCAAGCCACCGAGGATGGCGGTCAATTCGTCTTCGCTCAGCACGCGGGCTAGAAAAATCG
The DNA here is from genome assembly GCA_964619235.1 of uncultured Terriglobales bacterium. Classification (GTDB taxonomy): domain Bacteria; phylum Acidobacteriota; class Terriglobia; order Terriglobales; family Acidobacteriaceae; genus CAZUCM01. Next base: position 7,468 of record CAZUCM010000043.1, on the reverse strand, counting down.
CATGCGCGTGCGCCTTGCTGGCGGCAACTTCCTGCGCCACCAGCCGGCGGTCGAAGGGAAACGACCGTTGCCAACTTTCGAATTCCGCATCCAGGGGCTGCCGGAAGCGGCCCGACCACATCTTCATTTACAACTCCTTACGAGGAGGATTTCTAATTTGGTAATTTCTAATTTCAAATTGAAAAGCGGGTCGTGCTTACAGCCGTGTCGAGCGCCGCAAATTACAAATTTGAAATTGCAAATTCAACATTCCTCCGTGTCGGGGAAGATTCTTATTTCGGTTACGCTCCCTGCGCCTTTTTGGCGCGTTGTTTCAGGGTGCGGGCGCGCGCGGGAACGGCCAGAATGCGGATGAATCCCGCCGCGTCCTTCTGGTCGTAGCCGTCGCCCATGGTGAACGATGCCAGATCGGTGTTGTACAGCGAAAACTCCGACTTGCGCCCGGCATAGCCGATATTGCCTTTGTACAAACTCAAGGTCACCGAACCGGTAATTTCCTTCTGGGTTTCGTTGACGAAGGCGTCCAGCGACTCGCGCAGCGGCGTGAACCACAGTCCGTTGTACACCAGCTCGGCATACTTGAGCGCCACATGCTGCTTGTAGTGCAGCACTTCGCGGTCCAGACACAAGGCTTCCAATTCGCCGTGCGCCGCCATCAGCAGGGCGCCGCCCGGCGTTTCATAGCAGCCGCGCGACTTGATGCCGACAAAGCGGTTTTCCACCAGGTCCACGCGGCCAATAGCATTGCGTGAGCCGATTTCATTCAACAGTTCGAGCAGGGCGACCGGGCCCAGCTTTTTGCCGTTGACCGAAACCGGAGAGCCCTGCACAAAGCCGATCTCGACGGTTTCCACTTTGTCCGGCGCCTGTTGCAGCGATTTGGTCAGCTGCCAGGTGCTGTCCAGCGGCGCGCAGTTGGGATCTTCCAGTTCTCCGCCCTCGTGCGAGAGGTGCCAGATGTTCCGGTCGCGGCTGTGAATCTTGGTCTTGCTGGCGCTGATGGGAATGCCGCGCTTTTCCGCGTAGTCGATGCAATCTTCGCGGGACACCAGCTTCCATTCGCGCCAGGGGGCGATCACCTTCAGCTCCGGCGCCAGCGCAAAGAACGCATGCTCGAAACGAACCTGATCGTTGCCCTTGCCGGTGCAGCCGTGGGCGACGGTTCCGGCGCCCTCGCGCAGAGCGCATTCGGCCTGATGCTTGGCGATGACCGGACGAGCCAGCGAAGTTCCCAGCAGATACTTCTGCTCATATACGGCGCCGGCCTTCAACGCCGGAAATACATGGTCGCGCACGAACTCCTCGCGCAAATCTTCCACCACTACCTTGGCCGCACCGGTGGCATACGCCTTTTTGGCGACCGCCTCCATGTCGTCACCCTGGCCCACGTCGGCAACATAGGCAATCACATCGCAACCGTAGTTTTCCTTGAGCCAGGAAATGATGATGGAGGTATCAAGACCACCGGAATAGGCAAGTACAACCTTTTCAGACATGAGCGCTCCTGTTGGCGGGCCGGCTTTGGCCCCCGAGTAAGAAAAGAAGAATGGCTTTTTGCACGTGCATGCGATTTTCCGCCTCGTCGTAAATCACGGAAGCCGGCGAATCAATGACCTCATCGGTAACTTCCAGACCACGGTGAGCCGGCAGGCAGTGCATGAAAACGGCATTGGGCGCGGCGCAGGCAAATAATTTTGCATTCACCTGGTAGGGCGCGAAAATCTTTTGCCGCTCGGCCGACTGGCTCTCCTGGCCCATGCTGGCCCACACGTCGGTATATACGGCATCGGCGTGGCGCACCGCCTCGGCGGGATCGTGAACGAATTGCAGAACCGCGCCCGTCTGCCCGGCAAGTTTCTGCGCGGCGGCAACAATTTTTACGTCCGGTTCATAGCCGGAGGGGGTGGCGATGGAAATCTTGCTGCCCAACGCGGCGGCGGCCAGCAGCAGCGAGTGGGCGACATTATTGCCGTCGCCGACATAGGCAAGATGCACGTTGCGCGCATCACCGAAATGTTCCCGCAGGGTAAAGTAGTCCGCCAGGGCCTGACAGGGATGTTCCAGGTCGGTGAGGGCGTTGATGACGGGCACGCGCGCATAGCGGGCCATGCCGGTGACGGTGGCATGGTCGAAGGTGCGCAGCACGATCGCCTGCACCCAGCGTTCCAGATTGTGGGCTATGTCGGCAAGCGGCTCGCGCTCGTCGATGCGCGAACCGCGTTGATCGACGAACGAGGTGGTGCCTCCCAGCCCGGCGACTCCGGCTTCAAAGGTCAGGCGGGTGCGCAGCGAGGGCTTCTCGAAGAAGAGCGCTACATGACAGCCCGCCAGCGATGCGCGAAATTTCTCCGGCTCCGACTTCACCTGTGCGGTGAGATCGAGAATAGCGACGACCTCCTCCGGCTGGAGGTCGGCAATGGAAAGCAAATCCCGATGGGTGGCGGCAGCAGCTTCTGGCAAATGCGAATTCATGGCTAATTTCTCCGTCCGGCCTTTCCCTTGGCCGGGGCTGGGACTTCCGGGCTTCCGCACTCCGCCGCCAACAGCTCATCCAACGCGGCAATTACCGTATCGACATGCTTGCTGGTGATGATGTAGGGCGGCAGAAAACGTATCACCACCTCGTGCGTGCGGTTGGCGATGATTTTGCGGTCCAGCAGCCCTTTGAGCGCCGCCTTCGCCCGTTCGGCCGAATCCAGTTCCATGCCCAGCATCAGGCCGGCGCCGCGGACATCGCGCACGCATTCGTGCCTGGCGGCCAACTCGACCAGCCGCCGTTTGAAGTAGTCTCCGATGGCGTTGACGTGCGCCAGGGTCTGCGGATCTTCCAGAATCTCCAGAAATGCCAGAGCGACGGCGCAGGCCATGGGCCCGCCGCCGAAGGTGGTGCCGTGCAGGCCGGGATGAATCGCGTGCGAGACGGCTTCGGTGGTCAGGATGGCGCCCAGAGGCAGCCCGGAGGCCAAAGGTTTGGCCACGGTCACGATATCGGGTTTGGCGCGATAGCGCTGGAAGGCAAAGGGCACGCCGGTGCGTCCCAATCCGCTCTGGATTTCGTCGCATAGCAGCAGGGCGCCGGATTTTTTGGTCAACGCGCGCGCGGCGGCCATAAATTGCGGGCTCAGCGAATTGATGCCGCCTTCGCCTTGCAGCGGCTCCACGGCGACGGCACAGACGGTTTCATCGAACTTGCTCTCGAGGTCGGAGACGTCGTTAAAGCGCACGAAGCGCACGCCCGGCAGCAAAGGCTCGAAGGGAGCGCGGTACTTCGCCGTCGAGGTGGTAGACAATGCGCCCATGGTACGTCCGTGAAAGGAGTTTTCCAGCGCCAGAATGCGCCACGCGGGCTTGCCCTTTTTCGCATTCATTTGCGCATAGGCGCGCGCCAGTTTCAGCGCGCCCTCCCAGGACTCGGCGCCGCTGTTACAGAAAAAGGCGCGATCCATGCCCGCCAGCCGGGTAAGCCGTTCGGCCACCGCCGCCTGGTACTCGTGATAAAAGAGATTGGAAATGTGCAGCACTTTGGCGGCTTGCGCCGCCAGCGCTTTGCGAACCGCCGGATGTCCGTGCCCCAGCGCGTTGACGCCGATGCCGCTCAGAAAATCCAGATAACGTACTCCGGCGTCGTCGTACAGGTACACTCCCCGGCCGCGGGTGAACAGCACCGGATGACGTTCGTAGGTGGGCAGCAACAGCCTGGCTTCCGCATTCTTTACCGCTTCCAGCTTCGATACCGCTTTGGCCGCCGTCGCCTTCATTGCACCGTGACCTCCGTTCCGGATTCGATCTTCGCGAAATACAGTTGCGCCAGCACGTCCGCCTCGGAGGCGGGCATGATGCGCACGCGCCCAACGCCTCCGCGCAAGGCCAGCTGGCAAGCTTCCAGCTTGGGCAGCATGCCTCCGGAGACAACCGCCTTCTGCACCAATCCGGGGATCTCGCTGAGATGCAGCCAGCGGATGACCGCGCCGTCCGCGCCTTTGACTCCGGGAACGTCGGTGAGAAACACCAGGGCATTGGCCTGGCAGCCGGCGGCACAGGCCGCGGCCATTTGATCGGCGTTGATGTTGTAATACTGTCCGTCGCCACCCAGCGCCAGGCTGGAAATCACCGGCACGGCGCCGTTACTCCAGATGGATTCGAGCCAGCGCGGCTCCATGGTGGTGATCTCTCCGACGTAACCGAGATCCTGGCCGACGGTGGCCTTTTTGCGGGCGCGGAAGGCCAGACCGTCGCCGCCGCACATACCCACGCCCGGCTGACCGGCTGCGTGAATCGCCGCCACCAGCGCCTTGTTGAGATGACCGGCCAACACCATCAGCGCCACGTCGCGCGTCTCCGAATCGGTGACCCGCAAGCCGTTGACGAAATCGCTCTTCTTGCCCATTTGCGCCAGAGTCCGGGTCAAGGCCTTGCCTCCCCCGTGGACCACGGCCACCTTATGGCCGGCAGCGGCAAGGTCCGCTACGGCGTGCGCGCACTTATGCAGCGTTTCCGGAGAATCCAGGGCCGCTCCCCCGATTTTCACTACGATTTTCATTGCAGCCCCTCCCGTTCGTTCCAGCCATACATCACATTCATGTTCTGCACCGCCTGCCCGGCGGCGCCTTTCACCAGATTGTCGAGGCAGGAGACGATGACCACCCGTCGCTCATCCGGCGCCACGCATAATCCGATGTCGCAGAAGTTCGTGTGCACGGAGTACTGGATCTGCGGCACGCGCAGCCCGAACACCCGCACCCAGGGCGCCTCGCGATAAAACTCCTGATAGCAGGCGGTCAAGTCCGCGCCGCTCATTCCGCGTTTCAGGCGCAGGTAAATGGTGGAAAGAATGCCTCGCGGAATCGGCAGCAGATGCGGGGTAAAGACCAGTTGCCCGGCCGGCAGCCCCAGCTGCTCCAGAATTTCTCCCGTATGCCGGTGATTAAAGATCGCGTAGGCAGAAAGATTATCGGCAACTTCCACGAAGTGCGTTTTGGGCGTGGGCTGCTTGCCCGCGCCGCTGACTCCCGACTTGGAGTCGCACACAATTCCGTAATCGCCATCCACCAGTCCGGCTTGCACCGCCGGCGCCAGCCCTAAAATGATGGACGTGGCATAACAGCCCGGGTTAGCCACCAATTGCGCCTGCCGCACCTGTTCGCGATGCAGTTCCGGACTGCCGTATACGGCCAGCGCATCCAGCTTTGCGGCCACCGAGGCATCCGCGTCTTCAAACTTATAAACGGCGCGGTGTTCCGCCTGCTTCAGCCGCCAGGCTCCGCTCAAATCCACCACCCGCAATCCGCGCCGGATGGCTTCCGGAATCATCTCCCGCGAGAGCTCGTGCGGCGTCGCCATGAACAGCAGCTCCACCCCGGCTGCTTCCAGCTTGTCCCAGGCAAACGGTTCCATGGGATACCCGCCATTGCCTGCGATCTGGGGATAAATTTCGTCGAGATTCATGGTGCTTTTTTCGGTTTCGCGCCGCAACAACAATGGCGGCTTCACCCGCGGATGCCGCAGCAGGATGCGCGTCAATTCAAAACCGGAATAACCGGTCGCCCCGAAAACCGCAGTCTGTAAATCGTTCTTCACGCTTCCAACATCTCCCGAATCCGCGCGGCCACGCGATGGGCCGTCTTGTTATCGGGACAGATGACCAGGATGGTGTCATCGCCCGCGATCGTTCCCACCACGTCAGCTCCCGACTCGGCGTCCCAGGCCACGGCTACCGGTTGCGCGCTGCCGATGGCGGTCTTCACCACCAGCAGGTTTTGCGCCTCCCGCACCTCGCGGACGAATTCCCGGAACAACCGCTCCAAAGAAGGCACCGCCGGTTGGGCCGCAGCCGCCGCTCCATTCTGCGGTACGGCATACCCTTGCGGCATCTTCACCAGGCCAAGCTTATGAATATCGCGGGACAGTGTCGCCTGGGTCACGTCGAAACCACGCTTCATCAGCTCGCGGCGCAAATCATCATGGCTGGCCACCGGTCCGCGCTTGATCAGTTCCAGAATGAGTCCCTGCCGGCTTAGTTGCGTCATGCAGACACCTGTGCCGCATATTTATACGCGGTGATGTATAAATATGCGCCTTGCGAAAAGCGTTGTCAACCGAAAAAAGTTGTGTCGCGTCTCCCGTCCCCCGCCGGAGAAGCCGCTGCACACTTTCTGCGGGCGGACGGATGCCTGAAGGCGCGCATTTCAGCTACGCTCAGCGCCGGCTACGAAAATGCGTGCGATGTTGCTGGAACAGACGTGGCCGGCGGAAAAGTCGCCTTTGCGGGCGGCCGAGTTGGAAATGCCCGTGCCGGCGCCGGGCCAGGTGCGGGTGCGGATTTCCTATTGCGGAATATGCCATACCGATCTGCACATCGTGGAAGGCGACCTGCCGATGCACATGCTGCCGGTGGTTCCCGGCCATCAGATTGTGGGAACCATCGACGCGGTGGGCGCGGGAGTGCGCGAGCGGCATGAGGGCGACCGCGTCGGCATTCCCTGGCTGCACTACACGGATGGCGACTGCCGCTACTGCCGCGACGGGCAGGAGAATCTGTGCGAACGCGCGCGCTTTACCGGTTATGACGTCAACGGCGGCTACGCGGATGCGGCGGTGGCCGGCGCGGACTTCTGCTATCCGCTGCCCCCGGCTCTGGCCGATGAGCATGCGGCTCCGCTGCTGTGCGCCGGCATCGTCGGCTATCGTTCGTTCCGGATGACGGGCGTGCGGCCGGGCGAGGTTCTCGGCCTTTACGGCTTCGGCGCCAGCGCGCACATCGTGCTGCAGGTGGCGCGCCACCTCGGCGTAAACGTGTTTGTCTTCACCCGCGCCGCCGCTCATGCCAAATTAGCGGGCCGGCTGGGTGCGGGATGGATTGGCAGCGCCGATCAACAGCCACCGGCAGCGCTGGATGCCGCCATCATCTTTGCCCCCGCCGGCGCGCTGGTTCCCGACGCCTTGCGGGCCACGCGCCCGGGCGGAACCGTGGTATGCGCCGGCATCACCATGTCTCCGCTTCCACAGATGGATTATGAACTGCTGTATCGCGAGCGCGTGCTGCGCAGCGTCGCCAACTGCACCCGTCAGGATGCCCGTGAATTCCTCGATCTCGCCGCCCAGGCCGGAGTGCAAACGGAAATTCAGGTCTATACCATGGACCACGCCAATCGCGCACTGCAAGACCTGAAGCATAGCCGGATTGCCGGGGCGGGAGTGCTCAAGATTGAGTAATTTGTAACTGGTAATTGAAAGTCTGTGTCCGCTGCGGCGAATTCGATCCTGTCATTTCCGGTTGATCAGCGACGCAACATAGCCGGCGCCGAAGCCGTTATCGATGTTGACGACACTGACATTGGAGGCGCAGGAGTTGAGCATGCCCAGCAGCGCGGCCAGGCCTTCAAAGGCGGCGCCATAGCCGATGCTGGTGGGCACGGCAATGACCGGTACGCCCACCAATCCGCCCACCACACTGGGCAGAGCGCCTTCC
>CAZUCM010000042.1:0-13308 GCA_964619235.1 uncultured Terriglobales bacterium | reverse complement strand
ATCGCCACCGGAATGGAAGCAGGGAGTAGAAGGCTATGGGAAGCGGTTTGGCTCCGACTTCGGCTTTGTGGGTGTAAGTATAACGACGCGTTATGCGCTGGCCGGCGCCTTGAACGAAGATACCTTGTATTACCGCTGTGAGTGCAAAGGCTTCTTTCCTCGGCTGGGTCATGCCGTGGTCTCGACCTTGACGGCGCGCCAGGGCGCGGACGGCCACCGGGTCTTTTCTGTTCCCGGACTGGCCGCTCCTTATGCCGGCGCAACGGTGGCCGTCTTCGGCTGGTATCCGAATCGCTACAGTGCCGAGGATGCGTTCCGGATGGGGAACTACAGCCTGCTGGGATTTATAGGCGAAAACATCGCCCTGGAATTCTTCCATCGCGGGCCCCATTCTCTGTTGTCCCGCATGCATTTTAACGATAGGCATGCCGCGCCCGATCCTGGGGCCGAGCGGTGAACCGCCAAGCCATGGCCGTTGAAGAGCTGAGCGCTCCGCGTGGAGGGCTAAGGGAAGAGTCTCTGTTCCCCGCGCTGTCGTCTTGCAGAGATTTGTTCATCGAGTTCTTCGAGTGGTTTGGCGATTTAGGCCTGTTTGCCTGGCACGTGATCCGGGCCGCGGTAACGCCGCCGTTCGAATTTCGCGAATTGATTCGGCAACTGGACGAAATCGGATCGAAGTCCTTCCCCCTGGTGGCATTGGCCGGCGCCGCCACCGGGGTTGTGATTTCTTTAGAATCTCGCTACAGCCTGACGCGATTCGGGGCTAAATCGCTGCTTCCCGCCGCGATCGTGTTTTCCATGATCCACGAGATGGCTCCCATCATGACCGGCCTGGTGGTGAGTGGCCGGGTGGGCGCCGGAATCGGCGCGGAGTTGGCGTCGATGAAGGTGACCGAACAGATCGACGCCATCGAAGCATCGGCGGTAAATCCTTACAGGCTGCTGGCGGCGCCTCGCATTCTGGCTTGCATCCTGATGATGCCTTTGCTGACCCTCGCTGCCTGCTTATTCGGCGTGGGAATGGGCTGGGTGGCGCTGGCCCTGGTTGAGCCGCTCTCGTTTCACCAGTTCCTAAGCAGCGGCTTTAAGGGCGCCGGTTTCAACGACTTCTTGCCCCCTACCTTTAAGACCGCGGTATTTGGCCTGATCATCGGGCTGATTGCATGCTTTCAGGGAATGCGGACACGAGGAGGTGCCGAGGGCGTGGGGCGTGCAGCCACTAACTCGGTGGTCCTGTCCTCGCTGTTCGTAATCCTGGCGGATGTCGTATTGGTGAAGATCATCATTATCTTTTTCCCGTAACCGATAGCGAGACCAACGATGGGCACAACCGATCAAATTGCGATAGAGCGGGTAGAGGCCGGGAGTCACGGCCATGCATCTGTGGTTGTGGTCGAGAACCTGTATAAGTCCTTCGGCAGGCAACCGGTCTTGAACGGAATCACCCTGGCGGTGAACCGCGGCGAGACGCTGGCGGTGCTGGGGCGCAGCGGTACCGGAAAGAGCGTATTGCTGCGGCTCATCATTGGCCTGGAAACGCCGGACTCGGGTTCGGTGCGCATCCACGGTCAGGAGATCGCCGGCTTGGCTCTCGATCAACTCGGCGAAATCCGGAAGAAGATGGGTTTTCTATTTCAGCATTCCGCGCTCTACGACTCGCTGACGGTCGAGCAGAACGTTGCGTTTCCCTTGCAGCACCATAAGCGGGAAATGTCGAAGTCTGAGCAAGGCGAGCGGGTGAAACAACTGCTGGCGGAAGTGGGCATGGAAGGGAACCTGAAGAAGATGCCCTCCGACATTTCGGGCGGTATGCAAAAGCGGGTGGGGCTGGCCCGGGCACTGGCTTTGGAGCCGGATATTCTGTTGCTTGACGAACCCACCGCCGGTCTCGACCCCATCAGCTCGGCGGAGATCGACGATCTGATTCTCAAACTTCAGGCGGAACGCCACATGGCGTCCATCGTCGTGACTCACGATCTGCACAGCGCGAAAACGATTGCCAACCACCTGGCCCTGCTCAATGAGGGAAGAGTGGTGATCGAAGGGAACTTTGAAGAGCTTCAGCAATGCGATGTGAAGTTTGTTCGCGAATTTCTGAAGCACTCGTAGGAGGTCATATGTCGAGGGCGGCGCGGTTAGGAGTTTTCATCGTGGGGACACTGGCAATTCTGGCGGCCGGTATCTTTATTATCGGAAGCAAACAGTATCTGTTCAGCTCCACCTATCAATTGAAGGCGCAGTTCGATAATGTCGCCGGGCTGGATGCGGGCGGCGATGTGCGCGTGGGCGGGGTTCACGTCGGAACCGTGCAGAACATCGTGCTGCCGCACAAGCCGGGAGAAAAGGTCACCGTGATCATGGATCTCGGCAAGTCGACGCACGAGATCATCAAACAAGACTCCGTGGCCACCATTGAAACCGAAGGGTTGCTTGGCAACCAGTACATGGCGATCTCGTTTGGCTCCGTGGGGACCGCCGATGTGCGCTCTGGCGATACCATCCCCAGCCTGCCGCCGCTCGAAATGGCGGATTTGCTCCAGAAGACGAGCGGCATCCTGGATAGCAGCCAGCAAGCCATACAGAACGCCACGCGGGCGACGGAGAATCTGGACTCGATCAGCGCCAAAATCAATAGCGGGCAGGGAACCGTGGGTGCGCTGGTAAACGACAAGCAGCTCTACAGCAACCTCCAACAGACGTCGAGCGCCATGCGGGACACCATGGTCCAGGCGCAGGCTGGGGTTGGCGACTTCCAGGAGAACATGGAAGCCCTGAAGCACAATTTCTTATTGCGCGGCTATTTCAAGAACCGCGGCTACGAGGATTCCGCTGAAGTGAGCAAGAACGAAATCGAAAAGTTGCCGCCAGGCGCGGCGATGAAGGAGTTTTCGTTTTCCGCAAAGCAGCTGTTCGATAAGCAGGATTCGGCCAAGCTGAAAAGCCAGAAATCCTTAGACGCCGGCGGCGAGTTCCTGGCTCGGAATCCGTTCGGGTTGGCGGTGATCGTGGCCTCGGCCGGTATGGAAGGGGACACGCAGAAGGACCTGGTTTTGACCGAGGCGCGGGCTATGGTGGTGCGCGAGTATCTGGTGGAGAATTTCGGATTCGATGACAGCCAGCTCCGGACTCTGGGAATGGGTAAGCAGACCGACGCGAAGCCAGATGCCGGATGGGGAACAGTTGAGATCTATATCTACCCTCCCGGAACCGCAATTCCGCCGGACAAACAACAAACGCCAGCGGCTATCTCGTCCGGTATAACCTCCGAGCCGGTGCCGGCGCTTACGGGCGCAGCTCAGGGGAAGCACTAACGAAATTGCGCGGCCTCCGATGCAGTGCCGGCCTCCGGCCGGCTTTCACGGGGCCGTCCCGGCCACGGTTATGGTTGCGGTGGTGCGTGCGAGACGCCCGCACCGGCAGCCGGCGGGACGCCGGCGCTACACGCGAGCAAAGTTTCCGGAATACCTATTTTTTTCCATGCAATTGAATCGACGCCAACGCTTCCGCCGGCCAGCGGGTCCAATCGTTGGGGAGTTTGAGGGGCGTTGGGGAAATGTCCGGGGATTCCGGCGTGAAGATTTTCACGAAGTCGGGACCGTGGGCGATGTGTGGAATCGTCAGCTCGCGCAGGCCGGCGGCGAGTGCGATGCATAGATAGTCGGTCAGCAAGCTGGCAGTGGCTACACAACCCACATAAGCGCCGATATCGCGGACCACTTCGGCGGGCAAAGGTTTCAGCAACACGATGTCACTGATCGCGAAGCGGCCCCCAGGCTTCAGCACGCGCGCGATCTCCCGAAATACGGCGGGCTTATCGCTGGAGAGGTTGATGGCCCAGTTACTGATTACATAGTCGGCAGTATTGCCGTCGAGCGGCGGGCTCTCGATGAATCCCTTCCGGAATTCAATATTATGGACGCCGTGCTTGCGGGCGTTTTCCCGTGCCAATGCCAGCATATCGTCCCTCATATCCACGCCGATCACGTGCCCGGTGGGGCCGACGCGCTTCGCCGCCGCCAAGGCGGCAAAACCCTCGCCCGAACCGAGATCTACGGCCGTCATTCCGGAAGCAAGTTGGGTGAAGGCCAGCGTATCGCCGCAGCCCAGTCCCTGATTGGCTTCGTCAAACAGCGCGACTCCTTCGTTCAAAACAGAGTGGCGTCGAGTGGAGATTGGGTGGCTGGCTCCGGTCATGCCACCGTCCCGAACAGCGCCCCGATAGCTGTAGTCACCGCCACGGTCTACTGCTCTTTGCCCTGTGCGGCGCGAACCGGTTTCCGGCTTTGCGCATGCTGAGCGAATATCGCCGGCAGGGGGGCGTTGCCCTCGAAACCGGGACAGCGCCAGTCACGCAACAGGTATCGAATGCGGAACTGAGTTGGTTGTGGCAAATTTCGATATGCATCCCGCAGCTCCGCCAGAAGTTTAGCCGCGGCTCGAATGTCTCCGTTCATAGCACCCTCCGCCTGTCCTGTGCCGGCCGCTCGATGCCGGTCGAAAAAATAGAGCCCGGGATTCGCTTGATGCCAAGTGGAGAATCCCAGTCACCGTCAGTATCCAGGGACAACCACGCAAAGACTGGTCAAAAGTGACCATAGGGAGCCGGGCTCTCGTGTCAGCGGGAATGGCGAAAGGGGCTCGCGCGACGCTGAGCAATTGAGCTCAGCATAGATCTGCCGTGCGTGTGATGGTATTCGTATGAGTCTTGCAACGCGGCCAAAATCACAGTTCGGTTGGCCTGGTCCCCGGGCAGTACTGCAAGACGCGGTAGGTCTCGAGGGAGAGGCGATGCAAGAGCCTGCCTGATGCAGGCCGCCTGATTCACTCGGACCCCAAACCCAACAACCAAGATCTAAGAAATGAGGAAACACGAGATGAAGGTATTCAAGATATTCACAATTTCAGTTTGTCTGGTGGCCCTTGGCGCGTTGTTCGTGCCGAGCGCAAGCGCCGATGCATTGAACCGGAAGACCACGGTGACCTTCAGTGCCCCGGTGGAGGTTCCTGGGGTCGGCGCGCAAGTCTTGCCGGCGGGCACCTATGTGTTCAAAATCCTTGATTCACTGTCCAACCGCCACATCGTCCAGATCTTCAACGTAGCCGGAGACCATGTGTTTACGACGATTCTGGCCATTCCGAATTATCGTTTGCAGGCGACCGACAAAACGGTCATAACCTTCAAGGAACGGGCGGCCGGACAACCCGAGGCGCTCCGGGCATGGTTTTATCCGGGGCGGAACTGGGGCGAAGAGTTTGTGTATAAGAAGGCGAGAGCCGTCGAGCTTTCCAAAGCCACAAGCCAAACGGTTCTGGCAACGCCTGTCGAATTGGAGACGGTGCCAATCGAGGCCATGAAGACGGTGCCCGTCGTGGCGGTTAAGCCTACGGGAGAGACGGTTGAGTTGGCTGAAGCCGTTGCACCGCCTCCGGTGTTGCCGCAGACGGCCAGCTCGCTGCCGCTGATAGCACTGATTGGGCTGTTATCGCTGGGCGCGGGCTTTGCGTTTACGCTTATTCCGAAGCGAGCCGCTTCAGCTCGATAACGCGAAGCTGCGCGGGCGCTTGTCTGCGGAGCGCTTGACGGAGTGACCGGAGGTGATACGCAAATATCACCTCCGATGCAATATTGAGCCGGTGCGATTTTGTGCCGGCGAGCAAGGGCGCGACCAATGTTCATCGTCCGTGAATATGCCGCTTGTCTGCTGGTGGTCTTATTTGCCGGAGCGCTCATCTTTGGCGGCGCCGGAATCTGTTTTGCGCTCAGGGCGGTGTGCCGTTTCGCCGTGGGTTCTTTGCATTTCAAGGACGAAAGAAGAAATCGCGGGATTCGTATAGCAGTAATTGCAACCGCCATCACCGGGCTCTTCCTGATCCTTCCGCTTAACGTTGCCAGGGCAGATAAGCCGCCGGAACCCCAGAGCGGCCCCGGCGGCAATTACACGTTCCAGGTGAATGTCGATCAGGTGGTCTTGCACGCGACCGTCCTGAATCGCCGAGGCGCCCCGGTTTCGGGCCTCGGCAAAGATAATTTTCAGATTTACGAGGACGGGGTTCTCCAGGAGACCAGGTATTTCAGCCATGATGATGTTCCGGTCGAGGTGGGGTTGATTATCGATAACAGCGGCAGCATGCGGCCGAAGCGCCCTGAGGTCATAGCTGCCGCGTTGGCGTTTGCGCGTTCCAGCAACGCGCAGGACCAGATATTCGTGGTCCACTTCAACGAAAAGGTTTCCTTTGGTCTACCCGAAGGTATTCCATTCACCGACAAAGTGCCCGAATTGGAGGTGGCCCTGTCGGGGATCTCGGCGGATGGCGAGACCGCGTTGTACGACGCGGTTGCCGCGGGACTCGATCACCTCAAACAGGGCAACCGGGACAAGAAAGTGCTGATCGTGATCAGCGATGGCGCCGACAACGCCAGTAAGCATACCAAAGCCCAGATCCTGGCTATGGCCGGGCAGTCGGATGCGGTCCTCTACACCATAGGTCTCCGTGATGAAAGCGATCCTGACCAGCATTTCGGCGTGCTTAAGGAGCTTGCCAAGGCCGCCGGGGGTGAGGCTTTTCAACCGCAGACACTGGAGGACGTTGTTCCCATCTGTGAGCGGATCGCACAGGATATCCGCAGCCAATATACCCTCGCTTATCTCCCCACGAACCGTAAGCAGGATGGAAGCTACCGGGCCGTGCAGGTGAAGGCGAACGCGCCGGAGCGCGGACGGATGTCGGTGCGCACCCGCACCGGCTATTTCGCAGCTATAAAACCTCAAACCGCAGCCAACAGCCAAGGCAAGGAGCAGTAATCGTCAGAAGGAATGCCCAGATGCTTGACTCAATGAAATCGCGAACTGGCGTGCGAAGACGGCTCCACGCATGGCTGCGGTGGAGTGGGCGGGCGCTATTGGTGGCTGGTCTCGTGCTCCTGGGTTATGTGGCGCTGGTTCTGGTGCAGGCGAAGCGCTACGACACCGCCGCCCGGCAGTATGAGAATCGTATTTGGTCAAACAACCAGTCCCGGCCAAGCCCGCGACCGGCGATGCCTCCGCCCGAAGCAACACTCACGGAAGGAGAAATTCTGGGCCATTTGGAGATCCCGAGACTCGGGTTGTCCGCCGCAGTTTTGCAGGGGACAGATTCACGGACGTTGCGCCTCGGAGTTGGACATATTCCTGGTACGGCCATTCCCGGTTCGCCCGGCAACAGCGCAATCGCCGGACATCGCGACACCTTCTTCCGCGCCTTGAAGAATATCCACAACGGCGATGAAATCGAACTTCAGACAGCAGGTACGTCCACCCGGTATCTTGTCGACTGGACGAGAGTTGTGGGAGCGGAAGACATTTCGGTGCTGAACGCAACCGGGGAATCCGTACTGACTCTGGTTACCTGCTACCCTTTTTACTTTATCGGGGCCGCGCCAAAAAGATTTGTGGTGAGAGCGCACGTAATCTGATCTGCGCAGGTGCACGCCGCCGCCTAAGGAACTTGCGGCGGACTGGTCATCGCGTCTGCTGCCGCGGGGGCTGTGGTGGCGCCCGGACTAAGAAAACTGCTGATCCTTTGTTCCATATCAGGTGGAAACTCGGGCGCCTCTCCCACCAGCTTCTTGCCGTAAGCCTGGATCATTATCTCCCTGAACACCGGAAGGGCAAGCCGGCTGCCGGTTTCATTGGGGCCGAGAGAACGGTTGTCGTCAAAGCCGATGCGGACGGCGACGGTGATTCCTTCGGGGCCATAGGTGGAGCCAACAAATAAGGCATCCCGGAAGGCATTGGTGGTTCCGGTCTTGCCCATCACCGCAATGGGAAACCCCGGTGAATCAAGAGCGTGCGCGGTGCCGGTCGGTAGGCGCACGACACTGCGCAGGCCTTCCTGAATCAGGGTTAGCGCATCGTCGTCGATATACGTGCGTGGCCACCCGTGCCGGTTGTCCACCGCCACTTCCCCCGACTGTCGAACAATCCGCTCGATCACATGCGGCTCGGCGAAAATGCCGGAGGCCATCGTGCGGTAGGCATTGGCCAGTTCCAGCAGGCTCACTTCGGATGCGCCTAATGCGGTGGTGGCATACGGTTGCAAGGGGGTTCGAATTCCCAAAGTCCGCGAAGTTCGCAACACCTCCTCAATCCCAATCTGCGTCGTGATCCAGATGGCGGCCGCGTTCCTGGATTCGGCCAGTGCCTCCCGCAGGGGGATCATGCCCTTAAATTGACCGTCGTAATTGGAAATCCATTTGGGAGTCTGCTGGCTGCGGCCGGGCACACTGATAGGCTCATCGGCCACCATGCTTTCCAGGTTGAAAAGTCCCTGGCGAAAAGCAGCGAGATAGACAAAGGGCTTCATGGACGAGCCGGGCTGCCGCAAGGATTGCGTGACCCTATTGAAATCGCTAAAGGCGAGAGGGTGCCGTTGATAGAACTGGCGACCGCCCCGTTCCGCGAGGATGCCGGCATCAGTGTTCCTCAGCACAACGACAGAGCCTTGAACCATCCCGCTGGCGCACGGATGGCGCTTCTCATACGCTTGGAGGCCATGCTCCAGCGCCTGGTTGACAACCTGCTGCACGCGCGCATCCACCGTTGAGTAAATCTGAATACGCCCCTGGAGCAGGCTCGGAACGCTCATGTCCGGGTCATAGCCCTTCAGCTCCTGCAACACGCTCTCCGCCACCGCCGGCGCCTGCGGCAGGTCGTGCTTACCGGGCGCGGCCAGCAGCAGGGGACGGTTTTCGGCCGCCCAAGCATCCTCCGGAGATAAAAAATCACGCTTTACCATCAGGCTCAGTATCTGATTCCTGCGATGCAGGACTCTTTCCGCCTCTGGGGAGTTAGGGGCGTAGACGCGAGGCGATTTGGGGATTCCCGCCAACAGCGCCGCCATGTCCGCGTCGGCCTCGGTGAAGCTGGCGAGTGGGCGTCCAAAATAGTGCTCGGCCGCCGCCGCAAATCCGTATTGACCATCGCCCATGTAAAGCAGGCTGGCATAGCGGGCCAGAATCTCTTCCTTGGCACGGCGTTTGGAACCGAATCGCATTTGCATCTGCCGCTCCATCCACAGCGACAGTCGAATCTCCTCAAGTTTCCGAACGAGCTTCTTGGCGCTACGCGCGCCGATCACAAACGAAAGCGCGCCCGGCCGTAGCTCGTTGCTGTTTTCTCCGTCCGTTAGATTTCGCAGAAAATATGCCCGCACAAGCTGTTGCGAGATGGTCGAGCCGCCTTGCCGCAACATGACCGGGCTATCCGCTTTGTCTTGCCGCCCTAGCCGGGTCAAACGAGTGAGCAGCGTTCCCATCCGGATTCTGCTCAGCACCCGGGGAAGTCTGGAATAGTCGACGCCATTATGGGAGAAGAAGTTCTTGTCCTCGGCGGCGAGAATTGCGTTGCGGATCACGGGAGGAATCTCCCCGTAGTGCACGATTAGGCGATGCTCGGTTTCCAACTCGATCAGCGGCTGCCCGTTAGTGTCGTAGACATGGCCAATGGCCGGAAACTCGAAATGGGCGAACGGCTCGATGTCCGGCAGGTTGTTCTGGTCAAAATACACGTAATGAAGTCCCAGGAGAAGAACCAGGGACGCAATTCCGGCAGCGATGCCGATTGTGCCGAGCAGCAGCCGGATCGCCCAACGCAGCGCACCGGAGCCGGTACGGCAAGAGGGCTGAGCTATCGCCAGGGAGCGCGTACTCGCACGGAGGGAGCGTAAATTGGTTTTACTGGCGTCGTCCGTCGCTGGCGCGAGCAATGCCCGATGGAGCCGGTGGCGAATTGGAAGCATAAGATCCTTCGGCTATCGAGGAAGAGGCCGCTCATTAGTTCTCTTCTACGGATGGCGGCATAAGTACCGGGACCAAGTGACCCATCCCAATATCCGGGGTAGAAGAATCCGCCCCATTGAACCTTATCAGTTCCGGAGTTGCTCATCTGTTCAATAGGGCTCAGGAGAGGCTGTCAGCCATGCTCTGAGCAAGAGTGCTCACTCTGCCTTGGCCAGTCGGATGTATCTTCCAAAGGAAAGGTATAGGGAACGCCATGACCACGCCTGCCGGGCCTCTGAAAATACTGCTGATTGACAATAATCCGACCGTTGCCAATGAAATTCGTGCGGCGCTTGCCGAGTCAGGTGGCGCGTTCGACGTGGAGTGGGTACGCCTGCTTTCCGAGGGCCTGGAGCGCTTGAGCAAGGAAGGAATTACCGCAGTCCTCCTCGAGTTGTCGCTGCCCGATAGTCATGGCATGGATACGTTCGACAAGCTGCTCAATGCCGCACCCGACGTCCCCATTCTGATCCTCGGCGGTGAGGTCAGGGAAGAGCTGGCGACCGAGGCCGTAGGGCGCGGGGCGCACGATTACATTCCTCCGGGTCACTTCGATAGCTATTCGTTGACGCGCGCACTCCGCAGCGCGATCGCACGCAAGGCCATCGAAGATGCCTTGTACGCGGAAAAGGAACGCGCCTTGGTCACCCTCAACTCGATTGGGGACGCCGTTCTCTGTACCGACATTGGCGGCAATATTACCTATCTTAATCTGGTTGCCGAGACCATGACGGGCTGGAGCCGCGAAGAAGCCACGGGCAAACCTCTCGCCGAAGTCTTCCATATTGTGGATGGCCCTACGCATAAGGCCGCTCTGGATCCCATGGAAATGGCGATCGCGCAAAACAAGACGGTGGGACTCACGGTGAATTGCGTACTCATTCATCGCAACGGTTTTGAATCCGCCATTGAAGATTCCGCCGCTCCCATCCACGACCGGGTGGGCCGCATCATCGGGGCGGTAATTGTCTTCCATGATGTGACCGCGGCGCGCGCCATGTCGCTGCAAATGACGCATTCCGCGCAGCATGATCTGCTCACGGGCTTGCCCAATCGCCTGCTGGTCAACGACAGAATCTCGCAGGCAATTGCGCTGGCTGGCCGCAGAAAGCGGCCGATGGCCGTGCTCTTTCTGGATTTGGATCGCTTCAAATACATCAATGATTCCCTGGGCCATGCCACCGGCGACAAGCTCCTTAAATCCGTCGCCAATCGATTGCTGGCCGCCGTGCGCGGCTCCGACACGGTCAGCCGCCAGGGGGGCGATGAATTCGTGATTCTGCTCGCGGAAATCACCTCTCCGGAAGACGCGGCCGTCACCGCCAGCAAGGTGCTGTCTTCGCTCAGCGCTCCCTACCTTATCGGGGAACAAGAGCTGCATATCGGAGGCAGCATCGGTATCAGTGTCTCTCCGGCGGACGGCAAAGATGCCGAGACCCTCATCAAGAATGCGGATACTGCGATGTACCAGGCCAAGGAACGCGGGCGCAACAATTTTCAGTTCTTTACGGCGGAGATGAACCTGAAGGCCGTGGAGCGGCAAGCGCTGGAAGGCAGCCTGCGCCGCGCCCTGGAGCGAAACGAGTTTCTGTTGCACTATCAACCGAAGGTAAATCTATGCACCGGCGCGATCACCGGAGTCGAGTCGTTGATCCGTTGGCAGCATCCGGAACGAGGGCTGGTTCCGCCCTCGCAGTTCGTGCCGATCGCCGAAGATTGCGGGTTGATCCTCCAGATCGGCCGTTGGGTTCTGCGCGAGGCCTGCCGGCAGGCCAGCGCCTGGCAACGGGCGGGACTGGCGCCCTTGCCCATGGCCGTCAACGTTTCCGCGGTCGAGTTTCGCGATCCGGGGTTTGTGGAAGGGGTCAGGGCAGCGCTTCTGGAAGCCGGTCTGGAGGCGCGGTATCTAGAACTCGAACTCACCGAGGGTGTCCTTATGGAGGATGCCGCGTCCACGGCCTCCGTTCTGCAGGAGCTCAAAAAGATGGGCGTACAACTCGCGGTGGATGATTTCGGCACCGGATATTCCAGCCTGAGCTACCTGCGGCGATTCCCAATTGATTGTTTGAAGATCGACCAGTCCTTTGTCCACCGGATCACGGCCGA
The DNA here is from genome assembly GCA_964619235.1 of uncultured Terriglobales bacterium. Lineage (GTDB taxonomy): Bacteria > Acidobacteriota > Terriglobia > Terriglobales > Acidobacteriaceae > CAZUCM01. Next base: position 1,385 of record CAZUCM010000042.1, on the reverse strand, counting down.
GCCTGACGACTCCACCATCGTCAGTGCCATCATTCATATGGGGCGCAGTCTCCATCGGCTGGTCATTGCCGAAGGCGTGGAAACGCAGGAGCAACGGGACTACCTCCTGACCCAGCATTGCGAGCAAGGACAAGGCTACCTGTTCGGCCGCCCGCTTCCAGCTGTCCAATTTGCCGCCCTGCTCGCGGCGGCGTAGTCAATGCGGTTGATCAGTCACGATTCCAGACCGGGCCGACATATAGGTCATTTCCGCACACACCCCAGGCGCGGGATATTTGTGAGAGATAGTTTGGGAGATACATCAGCTTGATTGAAGCATGTGACCAGGACAGCCATTCGTACTTTGCGCTGCCGTATATGGGGAAATGCGCCTCGGTGCTAATACTCTTAGCTCAGTAGATGTACAGGAACCCAAATAGGATGCTACAAATCGGAAAATACATGCGCCTGCTCGCGGCAACTTCGGTTCGCTGTTCACTTTTGCTCTTTCCGCATGGCGCAAGACGGGCAGAGGGCCAGATGGACAGAATCTGAGTCACAGTCACTCTACTGGATGTAGTTATTCGGCGGATCGAATTTCTCTTCCGTATTGTGCTCGATGCCCACGGTGGAAGCGGCCATAACCTCGATACCATACTGCTGAATGCAGCGTACCCGTTCATACAAGGTGCGATCGGTATGCCGGCGCTTGAGCGGGCCTTTTGTGTGAGTTGGTACTGAAGAGTCAATTCCGACGATCACCCGGATAAAGCCAGCATCTTTCATCAATTCCAAAAGCTCAGAATCGTCGGCCAGATATACGGACGCCTGGGTGAAGAACGCGAACGGCCGCCGGCGGAGGCTGTTCCATTCGGCTACAGCGGCCAGTAGCGGTTTGACGTTTCTCTTGTTTCCGATGAGGTTGTCCTCCACCAGAAACACCGGGCCCCTCCACTTGCGATGATACAGTTGCTCGAGTTCGATAATGACTTGCGCTACGGACTTGGTTCTGTGTGGGCGCCAAAAGCCCTCAAGAAGGTCGCCAAACTCGTCGTTGAGCGGGTATTCCCGCGAGTACTGGATAGCCATCGCACTATATTGCGTGGGTCTGATCAACGTTAAATCCGGCAGAGGGATGTGGTCCAGAGGAGGCGGCTCAGCGGCTTTGTATTCCGGCTTTGAGCTGCCCCGTTCGAGATCTTGCACCAGCGGTCCAATCAGGTCCTCGGCCTCGCCAATTACGATGTGATCGGCGTGGCCTGGCAGTTCTTCGAAGCTGCCGGCGATGGGTCCGCCAACAACCGTCGCGATGCCGCGGGCACGGCAACGGGTCAGAATGCGGAGGAGACCCTTGATTTTGGCATTCTAAAGTGGTCCACTTCGGCGGTTTGTTTTGGCCCACCCTC
>CAZUCM010000041.1:0-13320 GCA_964619235.1 uncultured Terriglobales bacterium | reverse complement strand
CTCGGCAGTGTAACCTCGTGGAGAACCCTTCTTCATACTTATGCATTCAAACAGAAAGGAAGGACCTTAGGGCCTTTGGAGGTGAACAAAACCGGTTCCTGGGAACCGGTTTTGCCCTCCTCACGTTTGAAACCTACCTTTTTATGCCGCCTTTACTTGCTTTGCGGTCTCCACTTCAGAAAGGCGGCCGGATTGCACGTTGTAGACAAAGCCGCGAATGCTGATTCCTTGCGGCATCCAGGGGTGGGAGCGCAGTTTGAGTACCTGTTCGGCGACATTCCGCTCCAAATTGGGAAACGCGTGGAACTGGGCCGGCGCAATCACGAGCTTACCGGTTAACTGGTGCAGGCGTTCGCGTAATTCCTGGTCCCGAAAGGTGAGCATGCCGCAATCGGTATGGTTGATCACCAGAATTTCTCTTGTGCCCAGCAGGTAGTGGGAGATGAGAAGCGAACGCACAACGTCTTCGGTGACGATTCCACCGGCGTTGCGAAGGATGTGGGCGTCGCCGGTGTTGAGGCCCAGCATCGGTTTAATCGTCAGCCGTGCATCCATGCAGGCGACAACCGCGACTTTCCGTGCCGGGGGCATGGTCAGTTGACCAGACTCGAATTTTTGGGCGTAGGCCTGGTTATTGCGGAGAAGCTCGTCGGTAATGGTCATAAATCTCCTCTCATTGGTAGAGACAGATTTCTTGTTTCCCGTTGCCTGCGTTGGTTTTTTCTGTTCAATCATCACCAAAGATGTCCGCGACTTGGAAGTAAAGCCTCAGCCAGATGTTGTTGCCGCCCCGGACACAATTGCGTTTTGTTCTTTTACGGGCTGACTTTGACATGGGGGGCGGAGACGCTATTGGCGGCCCTCACGGCCGTGGTGCCGGTAAGCACGACTAGCAGGCAACAAAGCGGAAGCCGAAATCGGCAAGGAGAAATTGGGATTTGCGAGAAAATTGATAACACGTCACCGGCACCTGTTTCTTCTACGTGCCTTCAGATGGCAACGAGCAGTCGGTGGATTCAGGAGAAGTCTTCACCGTATTTGCGAAGGTTGGCCAAAGCATCTCCCGTATGGAGCCAGCGAGAATTGCCCATGGGTGGTACATGGCGGAACCCTGGTCAGGATTCCGGTCGAAACCGGAAAGTCCCGTAGGGATGGTCGATCTCTAAAGCCGAGAGTTTACCCAGGGTTGCGCTACGCCCCACCCTGGATTGCTATCGCCTTTTCCCCCGTAAAGATTCGGCCGTAAAAGCTGACCCGACACCCAGTTCGTCATTTATTTGCTCACCGTGTGCAAGTTGCCCTCGCGATCAAGGAATAGGTATTGACGCTGTGATCCGGATTTCGACCTGCCGGGCGCCTGCGATTGAGGGTGCACGGACATAGCGCCTTTGCCGCTTACGGCCGGAATGGAGCTGCCGCCGCCAATTGCTACCGGTCCGGACATTGCCTGGGCATATGCCGTTGGATAGCCTGAGCGGCGAGGGCTGCTAAGTAGGTTGGCCCGCGCGTCCGCAATAGCTTCAATGATGAAGAGATAAGTGCTGCCCGGCGACAGGATGCCGGGAGGCACGGTCAGCGAGGTTTGTTCCGTGAAGAGCTGTTCCACAACCGAAGCTAAAGGAACCCCCATTGGGGCTGACGGCGAGGGTAGCTGGATGATATATACGCCGTATCCAATTGGGGTCAAGCCCGTCGGCGGATTCCAGCTAAGCGTGGGCGTGGACGTGGCGGTCGTCCCTACCGTGAACAAGCTTGTGCCGTTCAGTACGGGATTCTGTACGGGCGACAAGGGCGGAGCGATGGCCGTCGTACTTGTGGGCAGAGACGTGGTGGAATAACTGACCATAGCACAGTAGTCGTCGAGATCGCCGAGGCTGAATTCTCCTCCAGAGTTGACCGGAATGCAAGATCCTCCACTGGCGCTGAAAAGCGTCAACCAGGTGGCCGGAAATGGGTTGTTGTACTGCACGGCTCCGAAATCTTGATCGATGAGCGGCGGGTATAACGTGAGCGACACCAGCGGTATAGCCGCTCGGGCGCCAGCCGTGGTTCCGCTGTCGTCTATGAAGGTGATTGGTAACGGATTTCTGGCTGCTCTGTCGGTCACGAAGGGTTGCGACGAAAGATCAACTGAAGAAATCGTCTCCGAAGCAGATCCCGGGGCCTGTTGGGCATACATTTGTGCCCATGCCGATCCTTTGAAAACGATATCAAGCGATGACATTGAAGATGAACTCAGTGCGCCCGCAACGTTGATCGTAGTAGAAGGATCCAGCGTATAAGATGACAGATTCAGAGCGGGGCCCAGAACTGTGCCCGTAAGCGGAGTGGAGACCGCGTCATATTGCAGAAGGTAATTTGAGTTCCCCGAAGAAGGATCGAAGTTCAACTGCTCATCAATAGCGAAAGTGGTCGAACCGTTCGTAGGTGTATCCGACACCGGTGTACAACCCGAGGATGAGCAAATGACCGCACAACAATAGTCTGTGAGGCTGGTGCTTTGCCGTATGTTCGGACTGAAAAGAGTGAGATTATCGCTTGCTGTCCATGGATCGAGCCCCGAGAGATTGAATGCGAAATTGCCGAAAGATTCGGAAGTTGAGTCGCTGCCGATTAAATCCTCGCCAAAATCAAAGGTGCTGCTGTTGGTCCAGTACATTAAGTTCCCGGAGCTCAACCAGTAATAGCCGGCCGGGACATCAGAGATGGTGAAGGTACCCTGGGTGGTGCCCACCGAGGGCCAGACCTGAAGCGAGCCGTCCGGCTTCGGAAGAATCGCCACGAATGAGCCCCGGCTCAAATCCGCGGGTGAATTCACTGGTCCCTGCGCGGTCCAGTAAGTGTCAATGTAGGTGCCGTGAATCGAACCATTGGGCGTAACCGTCCACGATTGACTGGCGGAGCCTCCGGCAGCCGTGGTCGCAGTTACCGTGAACTGGTTGGGATTGCGCGACTGCTTCCAGGTTGGCGTCCAGGTCACGGTGTCGCCGCTCAATGCGGCGCCGGTGGGCGCGGTGGTGAGCGCGTAGCTTATCTTTGTCCCATCCGTGGATGCAGCGGCGAGCGGGTATGTATAGGTTGCGTTTTCCGTTGCCGCTTGCGGTGCGGTGCTGGTAAATATGGGGGCGGCAGGCCCGCGGCCGCAAGCGGTGAGTAAAATTAGGATTCCCAGGATTGCGATTGCCAGAGTGATTCGATGCATCTCTTTGCCTCTCGTTATGATTTCACCGCTGAAACACGCGTACCTCGGCGCAGCCGAGCAAACTCCTCGTCATGCAACGCTTAAAATGACAAAGCCTAAATACGGACACCGACTGCCAATGGGAAGATACCAAGGATGGCATATTTTTTTAGAGCGGACAACAGGAAGTTGGCGGCTCGCGTCTCCCGTCCCCGTCTCCCGCCCATAAACCCGTTTCCCGTCATTCGTTTCCAGGTGCCGTCTGCCCAGCGTGAAAGGTGAAGCAAAAAACCTGAAACGCTTCTGGGGTGACGCAGGCAACCGGGAACGAGTAACATAATCAATAGAGAAAAAATGGCGCGCATACTGGATGGCATCAATTCGCCTGCGGACGTAAAGCGGCTTTCGCTTACCCAACTCGATCAATTGGCGGCAGAAATCCGCGAAGAGCTGATTACCGTTCTTTCCCGGACGGGTGGACATTTGGGGCCCAATCTGGGGGTGGTCGAGCTGACCATCGCCTTGCATTACGTCTTTAACACCCCGCAAGACAATTTTCTGTTTGACGTCAGCCACCAGGCCTACGTGCATAAGCTGCTGACCGGAAGGCGGGAGCAGTTCCATGCCATACGCACGCCGGATGGTCCCAATGGGTTCATGTTGCGCAGCGAGAGCCCGCATGATTGCTATGGCGCCGGCCATGCGGGGACCGCGCTATCGGCCGCGCTCGGTATGGCGGCGGCCCGCGACAAAAATGGGGGCAGGGAACATGTGGTGGCCCTGGCCGGCGATGCTGCGTTTACCTGTGGCATTACTTACGAGGCATTGAACAACATAGCGCATCACACCAAGCGCCTGCTGGTCGTTCTGAACGATAACGAATGGTCGATCGACAAGAACGTGGGCGCTATCGCCAGTTATTTCAACAAGATCGTAACCAGTCCGCAGTACGACGAACTGCACGAGCGTGCCGCCAGGTTTGTGGAAAGAATCGGCGGCAAGGGGGCGCTACGGATTGCCCGCAAAGCGGAAGAAGCCGCCAAGAGCATGTTGTGGCCAAGCGTCATCTTCGAGGAGCTGGGGCTGAAGTACTTTGGCCCCATCGACGGCCATTCGATCCCCATCCTCATCAAGACCTTCGAATTTCTCAAGACCCAGGACCGTCCGGTCCTGCTGCACGTGTTGACCCAAAAGGGCAAGGGGTTCGAACCGGCGGAACAGAAGCAGAAGAAGTTTCACGGTCTCGGTCCTTATGATCCGGAAACCGGGGAAACCAAGCCGGTGGGCCGGCGCACCTACTCCGAAGTCTTCGGCGATACGCTGGTCAAGCTGGCCCAAATGAACGATAAGGTGGTGGCGATTACCGCGGCCATGCCGAACGGCACCGGCCTGGATCGTTTCCGTCCCCATCATCCGGATAAATATTATGACGTTGGAATCGCCGAAGAACACGCGGTGATCTTTGCCGCCGGTATGGCCACAAAAGGCTTTAAACCCTTCTGCGCGATTTACTCGACGTTCCTGCAGCGCTCGTTTGATCCCATCGTGCATGACGTCTGTTTGCAAAATCTGCCGGTGGTGTTTTGTGCCGACCGGGGCAGCCTCTCCGGAGACGACGGCCCGACGCATCACGGGCTCTTTGACATCAGCTATTTGCGCGGCATTCCCAACCTTGTGCATATGGTTCCCAAGGATGAGGATGAGCTGGCCGACATGATGTACACAGCCATGCGGCATCAAGGCCCCGTGGTGGTGCGTTATCCTCGCGGGGTTGGACCCGGCACGCCGGTGAAAGATATGCCCAGAGGCATTCCCATCGGCAAGGCGGAATTGCTCGAGCACGGAGAAAATGACCGGGTGGCCGTCTTCGCCCTGGGAGCGCTGGTTCCCATGGGAAGGGAACTCGCCAGCCGGCTGGAGACGGAAGGCATCTCCACCGCGGTGGTGAATGCCCGATTCGTCAAACCGCTGGACCGCGACCTGTTGGAGTTTTATGCCCGCAGCGTCGATGCCATCGTAACCCTCGAAGATCACGTCCTGATGGGCGGATTCGGAAGTGCCGTACTGGAAGAATTGAACCGGCTGAGGCTGGCCACTCCCGTGGTGCGCATTGGCTGGCCGGACCAGTTTATCGAGCACGGCAAGCCGGAGGCTTTGCGGCTCAAGTACGGAATCAGCGTCGAGGCGGCGCTGGAACAACTGCGGCCCTACCTGAAAGGCTTCACGCCCACAAGGCCGAGCGCCAACGTTGCGGCCGCGCCAAAAATTTAACGCCTCCGACCCAGGGCTGCTCTGGTTTTCTCCCCTGCCGGGAGAAGGCACATTCAGGCTGCCGGCAGATTTCACTTTTTTGCAATCCGCAGAAGCAACGGCTCTTTGAAAAACGAGCGCACACCGTTAACCTGCAATTCTAACGGGTTAAACCCGTACATACCGCCATTCAGCGGTTTCCGGCTTGCGTGGCCCGGCGCCCGGCTGTTACGATCCGATATTCTCAGGGATAGGTTTATTCATACCTTTTTACAGGTGGGGTGGATCAGGATTTATGCGTAAAGTGCCATTTGGCAGCTCTCTCCGCATCATCGGCCGTGGCTCGGTGAATTGGCCGGTGGGCCGTCCCATCGTAGTTTCTTTTGAAGTCACGGATTCCTGCACCTGCGTGTGCAAGCATTGCGACCACGGCGGGCCGCGCGATGATTCGCGCAACTTGAAGCCGGCCGACTACCGCCGCTACATGGAGGCACTGCGGCCCTGCGTGGTACAGGTTTCCGGCGGAGAACCGCTGATGCGGGAGGATGTGGTCGATATCGTGCGCACGATCAAGTCGGGCTCCGACCTGCCTTACCTGATTCTGGTTTCCAATTGGACGCACATGACCGAGCAGAAGTATGTGGAACTGCGCGCGGCCGGCATCGACCAGTTTTCGGTGAGTCTGGATTTCCCCGACCAGCGGCACGACCAGTTCCGCGGCTACCCGGGACTGTACTCCCATCTGGAAGAGATTGTGCCTCGCCTGGCCAAACTTGGGCACGACGATATCGTCCTGAACTCGTGCATTCATGCGGAGAACGTTTCGGAGATCAATCGCCTGGCCGACAAGGCGCGGGAGTGGGGAGTCAATCTCTGTTACAGCGCCTATTCCGCCCGCCGCACCGGCTGCCGGGATTATTCGCTGACTTCGCCCGAGCAATTGGCTATGCTGAATGCACAATTGGATCAAGTGGAATCACGGCGCGACGATACCAACTGGCTTCTGAATGCACCCAGCACGCTGGCGGCAACCCGCCGATTCTTCGAAACCGGCGCGGCTCCCGGCTGCAAGGCGGGACATCGTTTCCTGGTGGTCACCAGCGACGGTTGGCTCCAGCCCTGCTCCATGGTGTTCAAGAAGTACCGGCTGGAGGACCGCGCGCGCATGGCGGAAGAGTTTACCAAGACCAATACCTGCGATGAGTGCTACGTCTCCATCCGCTCCTATCTGGATAAATCCTTCCCGAAGCTGCTGTGGGAAAACGTCAGCGGATTCTTGTCCGTGAAGTAAGCCCCGCCTACCACGACGGCCGGGTTGCGGGAGGGCTCTCGTACCCCGGGGGCGGGGGCAGAGGCTGCAGGCAGATGCCGGTGACCTTTGTGCCGCAAAAATACATTTGCCCTGCCGGTAGTTCTTCCGGTTTCATTCGATAGTTGCCCTTTTGCATGGCGAAAGAATCCTCCTCGTCCGCGGTGACGATCCGGTTTCCCGGCGTGGCGCGGATGCGGAACACCATTGAGGCAGGCTCGTAATTCGCGTAACTGAAACAGTGACCGATACAGGCTCGATCGACGACGTGGCCCATGGTGAATCCCAGCCGGCAATTGACAAGATCCAGGGTTGCGATCACACGCTCCCCGGGAGGCAGCTGTGCAATCAACGTGCGCACCTTGTCCTCCATGGCATTGATCCTGGCCGTGTCCGCACACAGCAGAGAAAAAAAGACCAGGGCAAGCGAGGCATACGCCACGGTCTGCCATCTGCGGACGGGAAGAGCGGCTAACACGCAACAGCCCACAATGGCGGCGAACATGGTCATGCGTTCCGGCAGAAAATTCATTGGCGCCGCATACTGGGGAAGGATCAAACCGCCAGGGGCGAAAAAAGCGGCCACGGCCAGCACACAGTAAAGCGGTCCGGAGACGGCAATGGCCGGCCAGACTTTGCGCCGGTCGTTCACCAGTGAGGCAATCACGGCCAGAACGGCAAAGATCATCAGCGGAATGGCGACGACGAAAAATACCGGGCCGTACAGCACGAGTTGGTCGCCGCCGAAAAGCCAGGGTAGCCCGTTGGGAGAACGCGGATATTCCTGGTAAATGGCCAGGAGGCCTTGCCGTATCCCGAAGTAGGCCGCCACCGAAGTGCCGATCAATAGCGGATGCCAACGTCTTGGCAGGAACCGGGCCAGGGCGAGATAAGCTCCCGCGGCGGCGATCCAGGCAATTCCCAACTGATGCGCGCGGGAGATGAGCAGTACCAGTGGCGCCAGCAGCGCCCATTCCCATCCTGCCCCGTACCAGACCAGGGCCAGGGCCCATAGCGACAGGCCGGTGGCGAGATACAGATTAAAAAATCCGGCACTAAACACCCATCCGTAACTCAACATGGCCAACAGCGGGGCGACGCTCCAGGCGGCGCGGCGTGCCATGGCGGAGGTCAGGGCGAACCCTCCCCAGAAAAACACCAGTACGCACAAGCTGACCGAGATCTTCTCCCCCAGCCCAAAGCCCAGGGCGCGCGTCAGCCCTGAGAGCAAGAAGTCGAACAGGACATTCGACCACTGTTTCGCCACATAAAGTCCAGGAGCTTGTCCTCGCGAGATCAACTGTGCCAGCCAGGCATTGTAGGTGTGGCTGGCCAGGTCGCCCGCCGCAATGTGGGCGTGCCAAAAGCATGGAACCAGGATTGCGGCCGAAGCTGCAATGACTTTAAGCGGCGAATTGCGGAGGAAGCGGGCAGCGGCCCGGGTGGCCGGCATGCTGGTGCTTCCGGGCACCGCCGGCTGCGAAACACGAGGAGTGGCGCCTGATTTCTGCCGCTGCGCTCGTACCGGTTTGGTTTTGCCGCCTTGCGGGGACCGAGACAAGATTCAGCCCTCCGGGTGCAGCTTCTTGACCAGATTAGCGACGTTTGCGGCAAAATGCCGGACGGTGTCAATGCCCTCCTGGTCCTTCCAGACTTCTCCGGGCAGGCGGCCAAACACCATGTTCCAGTAAGTGGAGCCGGGCACAATCATGTCATTGATCAGGAAGAACATCAGCATTTCCTGCAAGGTGAGCGTGTGTCCGCCGCGGCGCGCCACGGCCACCGGGCCGCCGACCTTGCCGGCCAGAAAACGATCTGTCTTCATGGAAACGTAACCGATGCGTTGCAAGGCCGCCATCACGTCTCCGCGGGCGGTGCCGAAATAAACCGGGGAGCCAACGATCAGTCCCTGGCAACCGCGTAAGGTCTTGATGACTTCATTCAGGCCATCTTCCAGGCTGCACTCGCCGGTTTCCGAGCATTTTCCGCAGGCCGTGCACGACTCGATCTTCCTGTCGGCAAAAGAAATGACTTCCGCTTCCACTCCTGCCTGCCGGATGACCTTGCCGCATTCGTGCATAAGCTGGGCCGTATTTCCTTCGGCCTTGGGACTGCCGCTGAGCAAAAGAATTTTCGTCATAAAAGCAACCGGACTCCTATCCATGAATCCCATGGTAAATAGCGATCTTCGCAGCCATATTTTGGATCGATTGTAGTCGATTGGCCGGGGAATCGTGTAGCGGCATCAGCAACCTTATCGACCACCGCTGCACCCCAGACAGAGGAGGTTTATACATGGCTACCAACCCGGTTCTCTACGAAGAGATCAACGTTCGTAATTCAGAACCCCAAGATGTCCCGGCATGTGCGCGCATTTGCTTCGAAGCGTTTGCGGGCATCGCCGACCGCCATAATTTTCCCCGGGATTTTCCATCCTCCGAGGCAGCTGAATCTTTCTTGTCGATGATATTTTCGCATCCCGGATTTTACGCCGCCGTAGCGGAGGTGGATGGCGAGATTTCCGGCAGCATTTGCATGGATGAACGTTCGGCGATCTTCGGCATCGGCCCGCTTACGATCGCTCCACGCGCACAGGACCGCGGCCTGGGATGCCAGCTGATGGAGGCAGTGCTGGATCGGGTGGCGGAGCGTGGAGCTCCGGGAGTGCGGCTGGTGCAGGCTGCATACCACAGCCGCTCGATGGCGCTTTATGCCAAGCTGGGCTTTTGTGTGCGCGAGCCGCTGGTGGTGATGCAGGGCAGGCCGCTGAAGATCGTGATCTCCGGTTACCATGTGCGGCCGGCCAGCGTCGCCGATTTGGAGGCTTGCAACCGGTTGTGCCAACGCGTTCACGGTTACGACCGCGGAGACGAGTTGCGGGATGCCATCCGCCAGGGCAAAGCGATGGTGACACGCCGCGCCAACCGGGTTACGGCTTATGCCACCACAATTGGCTTTACCGGACATGCGGTAGCGGAAACCGTGGAAGATCTTCAGGCGATCATTGCGGCCGCCGGCGAATTCTCCGGCCCTGGGTTTCTCATGCCGGTACGCAATACGGCGCTGTTTGGCTGGTGTCTGGAGCGTGGCCTGCGGGTGGTGCAGCCGATGACGCTGATGACGCTCGGCTTATATAACGAACCGGCGGGCGCGTTTCTGCCGTCGATCTTGTCCTGACGGTTTTAACACGCCATTAACCGAAAATACGGTGGTTCGACGTAGCATTAAGAGAATGTCTATGCCGCGGATGATGAGTTTTCCACCGGGATTCCTGTGGGGTGTTTCGACCTCCTCGCATCAGGTGGAAGGCGGTACGGTACACAATCAATGGTCCGGCTGGGAAGCGCAAGGGCGCATCCGTGACGGTTCCAGTTGCGATCTGGCCTGCGATTGGTGGAATCATTCCAGCCAGGATCTCGACCTGGCGCAGCGCATGGGCCTGAACGCCATGCGGATTTCGCTGGAGTGGAGCCGGTTGGAACCCGAGGAAGGCCGCTGGAACAGCAGCGCGCTGGCGCGCTACTATTCGCTGCTGGTCGATCTGCAGAAGCGCGGCATCCGGCCTTTTGTTACCTTGCATCACTTCACCCATCCCCAGTGGTTCGAAGACCGGGGAGGATTCCTGGCGCGGGATGCCGTGGACGCGTTCTCCCGCTACGTCCACCGGGTGGTGGAAGCGCTCCGCTATGTTTGTAACGACTGGGTGACGTTGAACGAGCCCAACGTGTACGTGGCCTTCGGGTATTTGACGGGCGAGTTTCCACCCGGCCGGCGGGGCGACCTGATCAATACCTTGCGGGTGCTGAGCCGCATGGCGCGCTGCCACGCGGAGGCTTACCGCATCATTCATGACTTCCAGCCGCAAGCCAATGTCGGCTGGGCGCAGAACTACGTGGTGTTCGAACCCGGCAGCGCACGCTATCGCGACCGGGTGGCGGCGCGGATTTTCGATCAGCTGTTCAATCAGTCGTTTTTCGACTTATTGCATACCGGCCGCTTCCAGCCGCCGTGGGACCGCTTCGTGGAAAATGTTTCGGCCGCGCCGGGCAAGCTCGATTTCATCGGGCTGAACGTGTACAACCGGCTGCATATTTCGGTGGATCCGCGCGCCAAGCATTCGTTGTTTGCCCGGGTTTATGTCCCCGAAGACGTACCGCAGGGCGACCGTGCCGCCGAGGGAGCCTATGGCGAGTGCCACCCGGATGCGGTGACGCATGCGGTCGAATATGCCTCGCGCTTCGGGCGCCCTATGTACATTCTGGAGAACGGCGTGCCCGACCGCGACGACCGCATACGGCCCTGGCTGATGGTGAATGCCATGCAGCGGCTGCACCGGCTGATTGGCGAAGGACGCGACGTGCGCGGGTATTTTCACTGGACGCTGGTGGATAGTTTCGAATGGAGCGAAGGGTGGCGGCTGCGCTTTGGCCTTTATGGCCTCGATCCGGCAACCCAGGAGCGGCAGCCGCGCCCCAGCGCGGAACTGTATGCCCGTATCGTGCGTGACAACGGATTGGCCGAGGAACTGCTGGAGCAATATCCGGTCCCCGGGCCGCAGGTGCAAAATCCGCTAACTGCAGATGTCGTAAAGATTTGAAGTGTCCCAAGTGCCACCCACGGGCGGGAACCTGATGAATCATCCGGGTTTAGAACGTACCTGCCTCGATAACCCGGTTACTACTGATTCACAGTTTATTCATATGCCGTTAACTCCGTTGCAACCTTAATTTGCAACCATAGTGGTGCATGGAACAGCGTGCATACGACACGGTGATTCTCTCCGACTTGCACCTGGGGTCCGAAACCGCGCGAGCTGCCGAGGCCCTGGATGTACTGGAGAGGCTGTCTTTCCGCCGGTTGATCCTGCTGGGCGATATTTTCAGCGACTTGAATTTCCGCCGGCTCACGAAAGAGCATTGGCGCTTTCTTTCCTATATCCGCAAGCTGTCAAACCCCAAACGGGGGGTGGAAGTGGTGTGGGTGGAAGGCAACCACGATAGCGGCCTGATCGACGTGATGTCGCATCTGGTCGGCATGCGCGCGTATCGGGAATACGTGTGGGAGCAGGGTGGCCGGCGCCATTTCGCGATTCACGGCCATCAGTTTGACCGGTTTGTGGTCAATGACCGGCTCTCCCTCATCAGCCTGGGCAGCCACATCTACTTATGGATTCAGAAGATGGGCGGGCGCGGCAAGCGGCTGGCGCAAATGCTGGACCGCTGGAACACGCGCTGGTTGCGGTTGAGCGAAAAGGTCGCTTCCGGGGCTCTGGCCGCCGCCAAGGCTCGCGGCGCGGTGCGCGTTTTTTGCGGCCATACGCATCAACCCATGACTTTGGAACGCAATGGAATCGAGTACTTCAACAGCGGCGCCTGGACGAACGGGCACCCCACATATATCACGATCGCCGACGAGGAGGTCCAGATCCATGAATACGCCGAACGAACTGACGATCGTCATTCCAGCGAAAAACGAGGAGAAACTGTTGCCCCGGCTGCTGGAGTCGCTGGCAACGCAGGATTATCCGCTGATCCGGCATACGAGCCTGCTTATTGCTGATGCCGGTTCCACCGACCGCACGCTGGAGATCGCGGCCGAATACGGCCGACGGCTCAACATCCAGGTGATTCCCGGCGGCTTGCCTTCGGTCGGGAGAAACAATGGCGCCCGCGCCGCTTCCAGCCGATACGTATTGTTTCTCGATGCCGACATCGAACTGGCCGATCCCACGCTGTTGCGCCGGGCGATCGAACTGATGAAGCAGCAGTCGCTGCACTGCGTGACTACCGACATTTTTTGCAAGGACGGCGGTCTGAAGGATAAGGTTCTTTATTCCGGCAACAACCTGGTGCAGCGCCTCTCCCGCTTTCATAAGCCGTTCGCGACCGGCATGTTCATGCTGGTCGATAAGACGAAGTTCGATGAATTGGGCGGCTTTGACGAACTGGCGCTTTATGCCGAGGATTATCAGCTGACCCGGCAGATTGCGCGTTGCCGCTTCCGGACCATTCGCGGCGGCATCTACAGCACCAATCGGCGCTTCTGCAAAATGGGCCACGCCGCTATCGTGCGCATGTTTCTTTCCACTGCGCTCCATAGCCGGCGCCCTGATTATTTCCGGCACGAGGGTCACCGGAGCTACTGGCAGGCGTATTGAATAGCTTTCAGCTGTCAGCTGTCAGCTTTCAGCCAGAGCTGCCCTGCGCTTGCGTCCCTGGCGTCCTCGGCGTTCGTTTTTGCCTTAGAGCCTGAGCCGTTTTTGAACAGCGGTCAGCTCTCAGCTGTCAGCTTTCAGCCAGAGCTGCTCGACCTTTGCGACCTTTGCGTCCTTGGCGTTCTCGGCGTTCGTTTTTGCCTTAGAGCTTGAACCGTTTTTGAACAGCGGTCAGCTGTCAGCTGTCAGCTTTCAGCCAGAGCTGCCCGGCTCTGTGGCTAAGGCGGAAGCTTGGCTGTTTGCCCAAGTTTGTCGAACCTTTGCGTCCATGGCGTCCTCGGCGTTCGTTTTTGCCCTTAAGCTTGAACCGTTTTTTGAACAGCGGTCAGCTCTCAGCTGTCAGCTTTCAGCCAGAGCTGCTCGACC